>DATFXA010000141.1:0-7649 GCA_035258645.1 Gaiellaceae bacterium | reverse complement strand
CGGCGCAGGAATTCGGAGTAGAGCTGAATCAGCTCGGCGTCGAGCGCAGGGTCGTCGGAGCCAATTGCCTCGACTGAGGCCTGGTAGTGCTCGCGGTAGCGGCCCTTTTGCGGCGCGGCGTAGCGATAGATCGATGCGACGGTGAAGAGTTTTTGCGGCTGCGGTTCGCGATGCAAGCCGTGCTCGAGGTATGCGCGGCAGATCGGCGCCGTCGCGTCAGCACGCAGGGTCAACGAACGGTCGCCCCGGTCCTCGAAGGTGTACATCTCCTTCTGGACGACATCGGAGCCCGCGCCGGAGGTGCGCGCGAAGAGCTCGGTCTCTTCAAAGACCGGCGTCTGGATCCGCCGATAGCCGTAGAGCGCGCACAGGCGCTCGATCTCGCCCGTGACCAGCTGCCAGCGCGGCTGTTCGGCCGGCAGGACGTCGTGGGTCCCGCGCGGCGCCTCGAATTTGGGGCTCACGAGGCGCGCAGCTCGGCGAGGAACGGGTTGGTTGCGAGCTCGGCTCCAAGCGTGGTCTCCGGCCCGTGACCCGAATAGACGACGGTGTCAGGCGGGAAGCGCTCCGCGAGCAGGCGGATCGAGGCGACCAGCGTTTCCCAGTCGCCGTATGGGATGTCCGTCCGCCCGACCGAGCCGGCGAAGAGGACGTCCCCGGAGAAGAGGCAGCCGCCGGCGTAGTAGGCGAGGTGCGCCGGGGAGTGCCCAGGGACGCGAAGGACGAGAAACGAGATTCCGGCCAGTTCGAGCTCCTCGTCACCCTGCAGCAGGACGTCCGGGTCGTAGGGTCGGAGCCGGAGCTCGGCGGGCGCGTAGTCGGTGATGCGCTCGAGCGCTATCCGCTCTTCGGCGGCCATGTACACGGGCGCAGCCGTGGCTTCGGCAAGGTCGGCGACCGCGCCGAGGTGGTCCCAGTGGCCGTGCGTAATCAGGATCGCCGCGCAGGTTGCGTCGACCTCTCGGAGCTTCCGTTGGACCTCGGCCCCGTCGAACCCCGGGTCGATCACGACCGCCTCGGAGGCGTCCTGCGACGCCCGAACGACGTAGCAATTCGTGCCGATCGGCCCGAGCTCGTAGCGTTCGACGGCAAGGCTCATGACGGCCGAGTCTACGGCGTCAGGCACGACCGTCGCGGTACCCGGCAGCCCTCATCGGGGAGAGGCCGTCGTTAGGATCCGGCGCTCGTGCGGAGCTGGGATCTGAACGAGATCGAGGTCGAAGGCGGCAGTCGCTCACCGGTCGTTCTCGACTCCGACGAGGCCGCGCGCGCCGTCTTCATCGTCCTCGAGCCAGGCCAGTCACTCGGCGACCATCAGGTCAAGGAACACGCCTTCGTCCTGGTCGTCGACGGGGCGGCCACCGTCGAGGCGGGCAACGATGTGGTGGATGCAGGCCCCGGCACGCTCTGCATGTTCGAGCCGGACGAACGACGCTCGGTATCGAGCGAGGCCGGCGCGCGGATTCTTCTGCTGCTCGCGCCCTGGCCGGGCGAGGGCCACTACCGAGGCGACGCGCCCGCGTAACGGCCGGGAGGCGCGGCTACCGCTAGCGCTTTGAGGACGGCAGCTGGCCGGACCTGCGGAGATACGTGCGGTAGGCCGTCCGGTCCATCACGTACGTGAGCGGGACGAAGAGCGCGGAGTACGCAAGCGAGCTCAGGAACCGGACCTCGATCGCCGAGTGCTTGTTCAGGAGCGAGAAGACGATGAAGAAGAGAGGCAGAAAGAGGGCCGCTCGCTTGATCGAGCGCGTCCAGGAGGGCGGCCGCGCCTGCCGGACCGGACCCGTACCCTTCTTGCCCTTGTCCGATTTCGTCCCGTTTGCGCTCTTCCCGCGCGGGCGCTCGGGCGCCGACTTCTCTGCCCCGGGAGGCGGCTCGACTTCCTCTCCTGTGTCGTCGACGTAGACGTATTCGTACTCGTGCCGGCGCTCTTTCTGGCGGCGGCGTCGTTGCTTGCGTGAAGCCATGGAGCAAGCCTAGCGCCGTACGTTCGACTCGGATCGCTCGGCGGCACGGCTCCAGGTGACCTCTCCGCGCTCGATCACGGTCGTGACGAGATCGCCGCCGAGGTGGTAGGCGAGATAACGCCAGTCCGGCGCGTCGAGCAGCACGACATCCGCGTCGTATCCGGGCGCGATCCGGCCAGCCCTTCCGGCGAGGCCGATGACGAAAGCGGCGTTGACTGTGCACGCCGTGAGCGCCTGGGCAGGGGCGAGCCGCAGCTGCGTCACTGCCAGCGATGAGACGAGCGGGAGGCTCTCGCAGAAGGAGCTGCCGGGGTTGAAGTCCGTTGCGAGCGCAACCGCCGCACCGGCGTCCACGAGCGCCCGAGCGCGAGGCATCGGCCGGTCGAGAAAAAGCGCGCTCGCAGGCAGCAGGACGCCGACGACGTCGCTTGCGGCGAGCATCTTCATCCCGTCGGGGCCGGTCGCCTCGAGATGATCGACGGAGCGGGCGCCGAGCTCGATCGCCAACGGGATCGCACCCTGCTCGGTGAACTGATCTCCGTGCAGCCTCAGGGCGAGCCCTGCTGCACGGCACGCCGCCAGGTAGCGGCGGGCCTGATCGGCGTCGAACGCCCCCTCCTCGAGAAAGACGTCGGCGGCCGCGGCCAACCGGGCGGCGTCAGGGAGGACTTCGGCGAGCGCAAAGTCGAGGTAGGCATCGGCATCTGGGAATTCGGGCGGCACGGCGTGGGCGCCGAGCCAGGTCGCGATCCCGCCGGCCTCGCGGATCGCCCGGAGCGACGCGAGCTCGGTCTCGCGGTCGAGGCCATACCCGGATTTCGCCTCGAACGTCGTCGTCCCCGCGCGCCGCATCCACCCTCGGTGCCGCCGAACCGCTTCGCTCAGACTCGCCTCGCCGGCGCCGCGGGTCGCCCGAACGGTCGCCAGGATGCCCCCGCCCGCCGCATGGAGCTCCTCGTAGGAAGCGCCCGTGGCCCGCAGCTCGAACTCATCGACCCTGTCGCCCGCAAAGCAGGCGTGCGTGTGGCAGTCGACCAGTCCGGGAACGGCGCTCAGGCCGCGACCATCGAGCTCCTCGAGCTCGCCGTTCGATTCGCCGAGGGCCGAAGCGAGCGACCGCATCGGCCCGAAGGAGGCGATTCGCCCGTCCTCGCACAGGACGTAAGCATCCTTCAGGACCTCGACGGCCCCGAACTCGGCGCCTCGGAGCGGCGCGTCGGTGCCCGCCGGGGTCGCGAGCTGAGCGAGGTCGCGGACGAGCAGGCGCCGCCCGCCGCCGGGATCGCTCACTCGGCAGGCCGGGGCTGCATCGGCGCCTCGAGCCCGTGGTCCGCCGCGAAGGCGGTCGCCTCGGGATAGCCGGCGTCGACGTGGCGCAGGACGCCCGTGCCGGGGTCGGTAGTGAGCACTCGTTCGAGCCGTCCCGCCGTCTCGTCGGTGCCGTCGGCGACGACAACCATGCCCGCATGGATCGAGTTGCCGATCCCGACACCTCCGCCGTGATGAACGCTCACCCAGGTCGCTCCTGCGGCGACGTTGAGGAGCGCGTTCAGGATCGGCCAGTCCGCGATCGCGTCCGAACCGTCGCGCATCGCCTCGGTCTCCCGGTACGGAGAGGCGACAGAGCCCGAGTCGAGATGGTCGCGACCGATCACGACCGGCGCCTTGACTCGCCCAGAGCGGACGAGCTCGTTGATCGCCAGCCCGGCTCGCGCGCGATCTCCATAGCCCAGCCAGCAGATGCGGGCCGGGAGGCCCTGGAAAGCGACTCGTCCGGGAGCCAGCTCGAGCCAGCGCTGGAGCGCCGAGTCGTCCGGGAAGAGCCCGCGTAGCGTCTCATCGATGGTGGCGATGTCCGCCTCTTCACCGGAAAGCGCGGCCCAACGAAACGGCCCGATGCCCTGGCAGAAAAGCGGCCGAATATAGGCCGGGACAAAGCCCGGGTATGTGAACGCAGCCTTTACGCCCGCTGCATAAGCTTCGCCTCGTAGGTTGTTGCCATAATCGAAAACATAGCTGCCCTGTCGGACGTACTCGAGCAGCGCCTCGACGTGACGGGCAATCGAGTCGCGAGCGCGACGAAGGTACTCGTGGGGATCGCCGACGCGCAGCTCGCCGGCGTCTTCGACGCCGAGCCCTGCGGGGATGTAGCCCGTGAGCGGATCGTGTGCCGCGGTCTGGTCGGTGACGAGGTCGAACGGCTCCCCCCGTCGGGCGAGCTCGGGGACGATCTCGGCCGCGTTGCCTTGCAGGCCGACGGAGAGGGGCCGGCCCTCTTTCGCGGCCGCGCGCACCCGTGCCAGCGCGTCGTCGAGTGAGTCGGTTGCCTCGTCGAGATAGCGGGTGTCGAGCCGACGCCTAATCCGCGCCGGATCGACCTCGATACAAAGAATCGCCGCACCGGCAAGCGTGGCTGCCAGCGGCTGCGCCCCGCCCATGCCACCGAGCCCGGCCGTGAGAATCGTCCGCCCAGAGAGCTCGGGCGAGCCGAAGTGGTGTTCGCCGGCGGCGGCAAAGGTCTGGTAGGTGCCCTGCAGAATTCCCTGAGTCCCGATGTAGATCCACGACCCTGCGGTCATCTGGCCGAACATGGTCAAGCCGAGCGCTTCGAGCCTTCGGAACTCGTCCCAGGTCGCCCAGTGGGGGACGAGCAGCGAATTGGCGATCAAAACGCGAGGGGCGCCAGCGTGCGTTCGGAAGACACCGACGGGCTTTCCGCTCTGGATCAGCAGCGTCTCGTCCTCGCCGAGTCGCAGGAGCGAAGCGACGATCGCCTTCAGGGCTTCGTGGTTGCGGGCGGCCTTGCCGGAGCCGCCGTAGACGATCAGCTCCTCGGGCCGCTCGGCTACGTCAGCGTCGAGGTTGTTGAGCAGCATCCGGAGCGGCGCCTCCGTCGCCCAGGATCGAGCGTTCAGCTGGATCCCGCGCGGAGCGCGGATCGTGGAGAGGTCGCCGCAAAGCGCCTCGACGGTTGCGGCGAGCGTGTCGACCGCCGTCACCCGCCGCGCTCCTGCTCGGCGCGACGCCGAAATCGCCACCAGCTCCAGGCAGTCGCCACGACGAAGAATCCCACGGCGCCGACAAGCGCCCTCGCAAGGTCGCCGTTCGTGAGCGCCGCGACGATCACGATCACGATTGCCAGTACGGCGTACAAGATCACCGTGTCCCTGAAGGGGTGGCGGGACCGGCGCGGCTCGTCGCGTTTCACCGCAGCTCGCCGACCTCCGCCTCGACGCCGGCGACGAAGGCGTCGTCGCGGATCGCCTGGGCGACAGACTCGATGTCGCCTGCCAGCGACCGGTCGTCGGAGAGACGCGGCGAGAGCTCTCGAACTGCGTCGCGTGTCGCCCGTGCGCCGACGCCGGGCTCGAGGGGCGCGAGGAACTCGATCGCCTGTGCGCCGGCCAGGAGCTCGATCGCCAGGACCCGCTCGGCGTTTGCGACCACCTGCCAGGCCTTCAGACCCGCCGCGTTGCCCATCGAGACGTGGTCTTCTTGGCCGGCGCTGGTCGGGATCGAGTCGACGCTGGCAGGGTGGCAAAGCGCCTTGTTCTCGCTGACGAGTGCTGCAGCCACGTACTGCGGGATCATGAACCCCGAGTTGAGGCCTCCGTCATTCGTGAGAAAAGGAGGGAGGCCGTCGGAGAGGCTCGGGTTGACGAGTCGCTCGAGGCGTCGCTCGGAGATGTTGGCGAGCTCGGAAACCGCCATGGCCAGTGCGTCGAGCGCGAAGGCAAGCGGCTGCCCATGGAAGTTTCCGTTCGAAACGAGCAGCTCGTCCTCGGCGAGCACCAGCGGGTTATCGGTCGCAGCGTTCAGCTCGACGGAGACCGTCGCGTCGACGTAGGCGATCAGATCCCGGGAAGCACCGTGGACCTGCGGCGCGCAGCGGAGCGAGTAGGCGTCCTGAACCTTGTCGCACCAGCGGTGAGACTCGATGATCGCCGAGTCGTCGAGCAAGCGGAAGAGGTTCGCCGCGGAGTCCATTTGACCGGGCAGGGGACGGGTTGCATGGATCTGCGGCAGAAAACTCATCCGCGAGCCCTGTAGTGCCTCGAGCGAAAGCACGCAGGCGAGATCCGCGGTCTTGGCGAGCCGAAGCGCCCGCGCCAGAGCGAGGCTCCCGATGGCGGCCATGAACTGCGTCCCGTTGACGAGCGACAGGCCCTCCTTGGCCTCGAGCACGATCGGCTCGAGCCCGACAGCCGCAAGCGCCGCCGCGCCGTCCACCCGCGTCTCGTTCACGCAGGCCTCCCCCTCGCCGACGAGGGGGAGCGCGAGGTGAGCGAGTGGTGCAAGGTCGCCGCTCGCCCCTACCGAGCCACGGCTAGGTACGTGGGGCAAAACGCCGCGATTCAGGCATTCGATCAGCAGCTCGACCGTCTGCACCCGAGCACCGGAGAAGCCCTTCGCGAGCGCATTCGCGCGGAGCAGCATCGCGGCCCGGACGACTTCGGGCGGATATGGCTCACCGACGCCGGAGGCATGGCTCCGGAGCAGGCGGAGCTGCAACTCGCCTGCAAGCTCCTCGGGAATCGACCGCGAGACGAAGCGGCCGAAGCCGGTGTTGATCCCGTATGTGTGCTCCTGCGTGCCGTGAGCAGCACGCTCGACAAGCTCGCGGGCACGTGTGACCTTTTCGCGCGCCGTCTCGCTCAAAGCTGCGGACGCGCGGTTGACGGCAACTGCCCAAACATCGTCGATCGTCAGGTCGTCGCCTGTTAGTTGCACCGCGGTGCGAAGGGCCATCTGGCGGCCAGTCTAGCCCTGCTCCTCTCGCGGAAAATGCGGTGTTCGCCCCGGCCTGCGAGCGGTCGCTCTCAGCTGAAGAGACGCCGGAAGAAGAACGAGATCCGGCGCCAGATGTTCATCGAATGCTCGTGCTTCTGCGTCGGAGCGAACGCCTTGCCTTCGAGCTCGCGGGCTTCCGCACCGACCGACGCCCCAAACCCCGATTTGCTGTCCGGCTCGATCTGGGCGCTCGTCGCCGGCTCCAGGTACTCCCCCAGCTGCTCCGTCTGGGCCGGCGTCAGCGCCAACCGCACCGTTCCTTCGGTGATCTGGTCGACCTGCTCCGAAGGCACGTAGCGGGGCTTTCCAAAGGCGCTCGTCGCAATGGCGAGCCCGTCGAAGATGTCGGCGCTGCTGTCACCGACGACCTCGTCCACCTCGCCGAGCTCGCTGCCGTCTGCGGCCAGCACCTTCCAACCGGGCTTGATCAGCAGCCAGGAAACCGGGTCGCCCATCGTCGGATCAGTCTGACGGAAGGCGCCGGCTCGCGCGCGGGACGCGCGGCTGGGCTCTCTGGTCGAGGCACAGCCAACCTCCTCCCCGCGGCGAGCCTAACGACGATTCGGCCACCGGTGGGATACGGCTCTGTGCCGAAACCGAACGCTCGCGCAAACCCCCAGATAGGCCGGGTCCGTACGGGCGCGTCGCTAGCCCGGGTCGGGCGCATCGGGCTCGAGCAGCCTGAGCTCGAGAACGCGAGTCGCATCGAACCCGTCGATTCGCAGCGCTGCCCCGGCGGCGGCGGCTGCTGCTCCGCCCGGCATCAGGCCCACGAGCTCGGAGCCAACGACTTCCGCGCCCCGGGCGGACGCCTCGTGCTCGATCGCGTCGACAAGTTCGTGTAGCGCGGCCGCTTCCCAGTCCTCGACGTTCATGCTCACCTGAACA
>DATFXA010000140.1:0-15575 GCA_035258645.1 Gaiellaceae bacterium | reverse complement strand
TTGGCGACATCGCGCTGCAAGCGAGTTCAGAACTTGTGCACGAAGATCGCGCCGAGCAGGGGTTTGTGTAGCGACGAACTGCAGCGAGTTTCACCCGGGCGCCGCAAGCCTGTAACCGTTCGTGTACCCGAACTAGGCGCGGCTATTCGTCACGAGCTCGACTTTCAGTTCGGCCGACATAACTGGTCGGAAAACGCTGCCCGCTGCTCGGCGTTCGCACGGGCGTCCGCGGCGCGGTTGTAGGGGCCGGGCGCTGGACCCTGCCAGAGGACATCAGGAGTCACGCCCGGCCCGATCGCCGTTGCCCGGTAGCGCGTTCCCTTCCCCGTCGGCCGACCACCATGAGGGAAGAACCCGTAACAGAAGATCCCTGTCGGTCGGTGGGTCACGAAGCTGTTCTCCCGGTGCCAGCCGGAGCCGTACCTCGAGTCGAATGTGTCGACGTAGATCAGCCGCGCGTAGCCGTCGAGCGGACTCCCGAGCCGCGTCGTGTGAAAGCCGTAGACCGGCTTGCCTTGGTAGACCAACGAGCCGTAGAGATGATCGAAGCGGCGGTAGGTCCAATCGGTCTTGACGGTCAGCGCCGCCTGAGGCCCGGTCCAGTGCGAGAGGCGAATGTCCCAGGCCGAACGCGCCCCGCTCGCGGACCCACCGTAGTCCGGGAGTGACCGCTGCCAGGCCTGCAGCGCCCAGTTCGATCCATCCGGCGCCGTGCAGGCAGCGACGAGCCAGGCCAGCGGCTGCCCCCGGTAAGCCCCGCACTGGTGGCCGAAACGCTTCCAGTAGGCGTGGTGATACTTCCCGAACCCGCCCGCGTAGTCGAGCCGGAACGCGACCTGCGGCTGCGCCTGGCTCGGTGCGCGCGCGTTGATCGCTCCCCAGGCGAGGACGTGTTTCAGCCTCGCATGAGCCGTATAGGTGATAAGCGCCTCGCCCCTGCCGTTAACGGCGAGTCTGATCCCGGAGGCGTTGCGGTCGACGAGCTGCGAGGCGGTAGCGGAAGGAGCCATCGACGCCGCACAGATTGCCGCAGCTACGTACAGGCGCCACATGCGCCACCCCCCGACTCGGTCCGAGACCGACTTTAGCGAACTGACCGAATCCGAACCGCCGGCCCCGGATGGGACTCCGGTGGCGCGAACCGCTCCAGCCGGGGTGCAAAGCGCACGGCCAAGGCAGTTCCGCAACCAGCCGTCCCGGCAGCCTGACTGCGTAAGGCTCTGCGCCGGTTGACGAGCGTAGGAAGCATCCGACCGGAAGACGACCGTTCGTCCGCGGCAGCTGATCCCGAAATGCTGAGAGACATTCCGCCCGGTAGTGGAGCCCCCCGAACTAGCGGCACCGTCCTCGAGTGACATTCCCGCAGGCAGGGCCTGGCCTCGGCGGATCGCCTATGTCGCCTTGGGAGGCACCCAGTCCATCGCGATGCGCCACTCGCTACGAAGAACAGCGGCGTAGACGTCGCCCCTGTTGGCCTTTCCGCCCGTGGCGTCGAGGATCGCCTGACTCCGCGCCGCTCGAGCTGACAGTCCACGTCTGCGCGGTACCTCGCCGAGGAACTCCCACTTACCGTTCTTCAGCTCCTGGAGTACCACGAACCCAGGGGCGGCTGGCTTCGGTGTCCGACTCTCCGTCACCTGGTTCTCCTTTCGATGACCCTCGTCGGGTGACATTCCCGTTTGAACTCCTCCATCTCGTTACCGAATACGGGAGGATCGCACCGATCGCGCCGGCTGAAACCAGGTGCGGTCGGGTGACATTCCTGGACACTGGCGCACGCAGCGACATCGACGCCGGAACGTCAATGCGTCTTCAAGCGGCCGTACGACCGCCGCCAGCCCAACACCAGCACCGGAGCGAAGATCGCGGCCGCGACCCGAAGACGACCCAGAAGCGCGTCGTGTTCACGGCCACGACAAAAGGCGGCGAAATATTGTGGGAGACTGGAAGCGTGAGGCGGGTCGCAGTCGCATTGATCGTTGTGGCGGTCGCCGGAGTCGCGGCCGAGGCGAACGCGGCGAAGGGCTGGCATCGCTGCCACTCGGTAGCGAACTATGGGCCGTCCGCGCTCTGCGATGGCCGCGGCCGCGTGCTCTTCCCGCGGTTGTTCGCGCGTTACAACAGCGCCGGGTATACGCAGATCGTCAAGGGCTTTCGCAAGACGTCAAGCCGCCGGGCGATCGTGGACACGCACGCCGACTGGCTGATCATCCATGGCGAGTGCGGCCAGAACGGCACCACCCGGGACTGCAAATCGTGGTACGCGGACGAACTGATCCGCTACCGGACGTCCGACGGGGGCCGGCACTGGCTCCCGGTGAGCTTCCATCGACACGTCACGAGATCCGAAAGCCTGGGCCCCGACCCCGCGGTGCAGACGGGGTCCGTCGACGACCATCCTGCGCTAAAGCCCTGCAAGTGGAGCCATGCGTATCGCGACGAGCTCGTGAGCTGGCAAAGCTCTCCGTTCGGCAATTGGTGTGCCCCTCCTGATGAGTGGAAGGTGCCGGACTCGCTCCGATAGCGCGCGGCCGAGCAGGTGTCGCGACAGGAAGGAGATGGCCATGAAGGTTCGATGTCGCTCTGATTTGGCTAACCAAAGCCAAGAATGAACTTGGCGTCATCGGACATCTTCTCCGGCGACCAGGGCGGATCCCACGTCAGCTCGACCTCGACATCCTCGACCTCAGGCATCGCGCGGACGATCTGGTCGACGTTCTCCTGGATCATCGGCCCGACGGGACAGCCCATCGAGGTCAGCGTGTGGATCACCTTGACCTTCGGGCCTTCGACCTCGACGTCGTAGAGCAGGCCGAGCTCGACAATGTCCATCCCGAGCTCGGGATCCTCGACGCCACGTAGCGCGTCGACGACTTCTTCCTTCGTGGGCACGAATTCAGCCTAGCCGAGTAGGCGCACTTCCTCGCGCCGCTCGCGGGCGAAGAAGTGGATCCCGTCGACGAACCGCACCCAGTTGCAGCGGGTGCACATGACCAGTGAGTGTGTGCGGGCCGAATCCGCGAGGAAGCGCACGCCGCGAAGCAGGTCGCCGTTCGAGACGCCGGTCGCCGCGACGATCACCTCTCCGGGCGCGAGATCGTCGGTCGTGAAGATCCGCTCCAGATCCTGGATCCCGTACTGACGGGCCTCCTCGATCTCGGTGCGGGTCGTCGGCCAGAGCTGTGCTTGCAGCTCGCCGCCGAGGCAGCGGAGGGCAGCCGCCGCCATCACTGCCTGGCGCGTGCCGCCGATCCCGATCGCCAGGTGGTCGTTCGTGCCGCGGATCGCCGCCGAGATGGACGCGGTCACGTCTCCGTCCTGGATCAGCTTGATCCGGGCCCCGGCCGCGCGGATCTCCTCGATCAGGTCGTGATGCCGCGGCCGGTCGAGCACGATCGTGGTCACGTCGTTGACGCTGCGGCCGAAGGCCTCGGCGATGCCGCGGATGTTCTCGGCGACCGGGCGGCGGAGGTCGATCGCGGCGCGCGCCAGAGGGCCCACGGCCAGCTTGCGCATGTACATGTCCGGCAAGGTCTGCAGCGAGCCCGGCTCGCCAACGGCGATCATCGACATCGCCCCACCCCCGCCCCGGGCCACGACGCCGCGTCCTTCGAGCGGGTCGAGCGCGAGATCGACCTGCTCGCCGCCGGCCCCGACGCGCTGGCCCCGGCCGAGTGTCTCGTCATCGTCGGCCCCGGCGCCGATCACGACGTGCCCGTCGATCGGCAGGTGCTCGAGCGCGGAGCGCATCGCCTCCGCAGAATCGCGCTCGGCTCCTTCCTGGTCGTCCCGGCCCAGCCAGCGAGCTCCGGCCAGCGCCGAGCGCTCGGTTGCCCGGGCGTAGCTCTCGCAGAGGCAGTAGCGGTCGACGGCGGCCCCCTCACGCTGCCGGATGGGAACGGTCTCGGTCATCCGACCTTCTCGAAGCGCTCGGCGGACTCGAGCACGAGCTCCATTGCCTGCGCGATCGCAAGCTCGATGTTGCCGTTCTCGATCACGGGGACGCCCGCCCTCCCGGCCCGGCCGACGATGTAGTCCTGAATCTCGCGGATGTCGCCGAGCGCGTCGAGGTACCGCTCGAACGGGCGCGCGCTGCCGGAGGCGGAATCGCGAAGCCAGAAGTGGCTGGCGTGCGCCTCCAAATCATCGATCGCGAGCACGAACTGGACGACGAGGGCGCCTTCGATCTCGGCCGAGACCATCCCCGGAACAAGATGCACGCCCTCGAGCACCATCGACCACCCCTCCTGCATGACCCGGTCGATCGCCGCGCGGACGCCGACGAGGACGTTCCGTGTCTGCGCGAGAAAGCCGTGCAGGACCCGGTCCTCGTCGTCCTCGTCCTGGGACGCGCCTGCCTCGAAGCTCGAGTAGTGGATCGCCGGCATAAAGTCCTCCGAGAAGAACGCGCGCATCGTCTGCCTGACGAAGTCGGTGGACGTGACTCGGGTGATCCCGAGCCGGTAGGCGATCTCGGTCGCGACCGTGGACTTGCCTGTACCGGTCGCACCACCGATCAGCAACACGACCGGTAGGTCGAGCTCGTCGAGCCGGCTGAACAGACGGAGCCGCCTGATCACCTGGGCCCCCTCGGCCTCACCCCACATCTCGACCGCCAGCTCGTGCAGCCGCTCGAGCGAGGAGGCTCGACCGCCGGCGGCCGCGAGGTCGGCTTCGGCCGTCAGCGCCAGCTCGTACGCTTTCTCCGCCGGCACCCCGCTCGCGATCACGGCGCGGGCCAGCAGGCCCTTCGAGAATGGAAGGCCGTCCTCGCCGCCGAGCGGCAACGGCTCCCGGTGCCTGCGCTCACTCATCGGGCACCATCACGAGTTCTCCAGCCAAACCAGACGCGTAGCGTGCTCACTCATGGCTCACCCCACCGGCTCCGGGCGGGTGGCTTCCGTCAGCGCGAGCAGCGCCGGGTCGACATCCGGCTGTCCAGGGCACGGAGCAAGGTCGTTTGAGACGAGAACGATCTCGACGTCTCGCTCCCTGCCGGCCTCGGCGACCACGTCAATGCCGGCCGCCTTGATCTCCGTCGCGTAGACATCGGCGTCCACGGCCTCCAGCTCCTGCTGAAGCGCCGACCTGTCCGCGAGGTTCCCCGAGACGTGGACGATCTCGGCCCCGTGCGCGCCCAGATCCCCGGCCAGGCGATCGAGCGCGGCCGGTGCGGCTGTCGTGAAGTAGGCAACCCGCTTGCCTTCGATCGGGGAGAGCGGCCGGGGCCGGAACCCGACGGCGATCACGTTCGCCTCCGGCTTCACCCGACGGATCGCCTCCGCCAGCTCCTCGTGCGCCGTCGAAGTGTCCGCCATGGTCACGAGGACCAGGTCGGCCAGGAGGATCCGGTACGCGTTGAGGTAGCCGGTCACGAGCTCCGGCGGGTCGAAGGCGCTCGTCACGAGCACCTGCTTGCCCGTCGCGACCGGTGGGATCGCGGCGCCGCTCCCGTCGAAGACGACGAAGTCAGCCCCGCGTTGCACCGCGAGCTCGGCACCCGCCGGCACATTGGACGTCGCGACGGCGCCCGCCAACCCGCCGCCGCAGCGCCGGCAACCAATGGTGACTACGCCGGCGACGGCGGCGAGCTCGAGGTAGTCCGAGGCCGCGTGAAGGCCTCCGCGCGAAAGCGCCAACAGCTCGTCGAGGGTCGGCGGCATGTCGGCGACCTCCGGCATCTCGGGCCCGCCCCGCCCCATCGCCACGGCGACGACGTGGCGATCTCGGGCGAGCAGTCGGGCCAGGTGCGCGGAAACGGCCGTCTTGCCGACACGCTTGCCGGTCGCATAGACGGCAAGCGACGGCAGCGGAAAGGGCTCGAGCTCGGGCGGCTCGAGCCGGAAGTCGGCACCGGCGTAGGGAATCCCAGCCGCGAGCACGCGCGAAGCAAGCCGGAAACGCGCCGCCGGCCCGAGCACGGGCTCGTCCGACAGGTCGAAGACGAGCTCCGGCTCCAGCTCCCGCAGCGCCTCGTCGAGGTCGTCGTAGACCGGAACGCCGTAGGCGGCGCCCCCGCGAAGCTTCTCCGTCCCGCCGGCCATGAAGGCGCCGACATGCTCGTACGGCAGCTCGGCGAGGGCAGCCCGCACGGTCGACGGGTAGTGCTCGCCGTCGATCACGGCCAGCGCTCTCATCGCGACGACGTCACCTCATCCTCGATCCGCGCCGTGTACTTCTCGAACGAACGCGTCTCGGTCGAGAACTGGATGATCCGCTCCTGCCCATGAAACGGATACTTGCGCCAGACGTCGACGTGGTGGTCGGTGATCTCGATCAGGTTGTAACAGGGTCGCGTTCGGCCGCGAAGGCGTTCTGAGGAGACCGTCCCTGCGTTGATCACGAACAGATCCTCGAGCCGCCAGGCATACGGAACGTGCTTGTGGCCGGAGAGGACGATGTCGACGCCGGAGCGCTGGAGGCACTCGATCGCGTCACCCGCGTCGTAGACGATGTTCCGCTCCCGGCCGGTGCCAGGGATCGGCAGCAAATGGTGGTGGAGGACGAAGATCCGGAGCTCGGCGTCACCCTCGGCGAACTGCTGCTCGATCCATGGGTACCGGCCCCGGCCGATCTGGCCATGGTCGAGGTCGGGCTCCGTCGAATCGACGGCGACGATCGTCACGCCCTCGCGCTGCACGACGCGATTCCGCGAGCCGAACATGTCCTCGAAGTGGATGTAGCCGACGTTGCGGGAGTCGTGATTCCCCGGGATGACGACGACGCAGTCGCATTCGATCCGGTCGAGATAGGCCTTCGCCTGGATGTATTCGTGCTTGAACCCCATCGCGGTCAGGTCCCCCGAGCAGACGACGATGTCCGGCTGCAAATCGTTGATCTCGTTGATCGCCCGCTCCATCAGGCCCGGGACGAAATGGACCTCGCCGCAATGGATGTCCGAAATGTGGGCGATCTTCATCGCCGGAAGTGTACGGCCGTGCCGACCGCGGGCATCCGACGCGGCATCCGCTCTCGTTGCTACTTTCGGAGCAGTGGCGGTCGAGCCGGCCCGACGCGCGGAGGCACCCCGCTTCGCGAACGATGCGGAGCGAGAATGTGCTCGTCTGCTGGACTTTTACGGGGTTCCGTGGGAGTACGAACCGCGGACGTTCGCGCTCGAGGAGGCCGAGGACGGGCGGGTCACCGAGGCCTTCACCCCCGACTTCTACCTGCCCGAACAGGACCTGTACGTCGAGGTGACGGTGATGAAGCAGGCGCTCGTGACTCGAAAGAACCGCAAGTTGCGCAAACTCCGTGAGCGCTACCCGGAGGTCCGGATCAAGCTCTTCTACCGGCGCGACATCGAGCGCCTGGCCCAGAAATTCAGGCTCGACCTCGCCCGCTAGCCGACGAACTGCGCGTCGGCGAGACCTACCTCTCAGCCGAGGAGATCAAGACGCGCGTCGCCGAGCTCGGCGCCCAGATCGCCGCCGACTACGCCGATCGCGATCTCCTACTCGTCGCGCCGCTCAAGGGCTCCCTGTTCTTCCTTGCCGACCTCTCTCGCGCTATCCCGCTGATCCATGAGCTCGACTTCGTCGAGCTCGCCGGTTACGGCGGCGCGGTCCCGGGCGGCCACGAGCGGGTGCGCCTCCTGAAGGACCTGAACAGCCCCATCGAGGGTCGTGACGTGCTGATCGTCGAGGACGTGATCGACACCGGCCTGACGCTGAACTACCTCCGGAAGCTGCTGACCCTCCGTGGGCCGGCCTCGCTTTCGATCGCGACCCTGCTCGACCGGCCTTACCGCCGGCTGGTCGACGATCTCCCGGTCCGCTACGTCGGCTTCGTCGTCCCTGACGAGTTTTTCGTCGGCTACGGCTTCGACCTGGACGAGCGGCACCGGAACCTTCCGGAGCTCCGTGTGGCAAAGTTTAGGCGTACCTAACTTTATCGCTACACTCAGCTGATGAACGCGACGGCGCGCACTGCGTACGACGCGGGCTTGGTGCTGCGCGGCGAGCGCCGCAAGGGCTTCCGCATCCTTCCCTTCCTCGGGCCGGCGTTCGTGGCCTGTGTCGCCTATATCGACCCGGGCAATTTCGCCACGAACATCGCCGGCGGAGCGAAGTTCGGCTACACGCTGGTCTGGGTGATCGTCGCCGCAAACCTGATGGCGATGCTGATCCAGACGCTTTCGGCGAAGCTTGGAATCGCAACCGGCCGCAATCTGCCCGAGGTCTGCCGCGAGCAGTTCTCCCGGCGAGCGTCCTTCGCGCTCTGGGTCCAGGCAGAGCTGATCGCGATGGCGACCGACCTGGCGGAGTTCCTCGGCGCGGCCATCGGCTTCCAGCTGCTGCTCGGGATCGATCTGTTCCCCGCGGCCATCCTCACCGGGATCGCAGCCTTCGGAATTCTCGGCCTGCAACGCTTCGGCTTCCGGCCGTTCGAGGCGGTGATCGCGGCGATCGTCGGGGTCGTCGGGGTCTGTTACATCGGCGAGCTCTTCTATGCACGGCCGCCGCTCGGCACGGTCGGCAAGCATGCACTAGTGCCCCAGTTCGCAGGCGGCGAGTCCGTCCTGCTCGCAGTCGGGATCCTCGGCGCGACCGTGATGCCGCACGTGATCTACCTCCACTCGGCGCTGTTGCAAGACCGGGTGCTCCCGAAGACCGAGGAGCAGGCGCGGCGGCTCTACCGCTTCACGCGCGTCGATGTCGTCATCGCGATGTCGATCGCCGGGTTCATCAACATCTCGATGCTCGTCGTCGCAGCAAGCACCTTCTACAAGAGCGGGCTGATCAACGTCGACTCGCTCGAGACGGCGCACAAGACGCTGGCCGGCCTGGTCGGCGGCTACTCGAGCACCCTGTTCGCGCTGGCGCTGCTCGGCTCGGGCCTCTCCAGCTCGACCGTCGGCACGCTCGCCGGACAGGTGGTCATGCAGGGCTTCATCCGCCGCCGGATCCCGATCTGGGTACGCCGGCTCGTGACGATGCTGCCGGCGCTGATCGTGATCGGGATCGGCCTCGACCCCTCGCGAACGCTCGTGCTAAGCCAGGTCGTACTCTCGTTCGGGATCCCGTTCGCGCTGATCCCACTGGTGATGTTCACCCGCAAGCGCGAGATCATGGGCGCGCTTGTCAATCAGCGCGTGACGACGATCACGGCGACCATCGTCGCCGCCCTGATCACGGGCCTGAACGTCTTTTTGCTCTACCAGACGTTCACGTAGAACAGAACACGCGAACAAGGGCGCTCATGGGGAAACGTGGTTTCCCCCATGTTCACTAGAGATAGCCGAGCGGATCGACGGGCGATCCGTTGACCCGCACCTCGAAATGGAGGTGCGGTCCGAAACAGTGTCCGGTACAGCCCACGTAGCCGATCACCTGACCCTGTGTGACCGTTTGCCCGTTCGAGACCGCGATGGTCGACTGGTGGGCGTAACCGGTTGAGATCCCGCGCCCGTGGTCGACGAAGACGAGATTGCCGTACCCGTCCATCCACCCTGCGTAGATGACCTGACCGGAGGCCGCGGCGTGGATGGGAGTCCCGTACGAAACCCCGATGTCGATCCCCGTGTGCATCCGGCCCCAGCGCATCCCGAACGGGCTGGTCACAGGGCCGTTCACCGGCCAGATGAAGCCACTCGCAGAATGGCTCGATGGCGGCGGGCTGTAGGACGACGCGGACTGGGCGGCCTGGATCTGGGCGCCAAGCGCGGCGCTCACCTGCTCGAGCGCTTGTGCCTCGCTGACTTCATCCCGTTCGCTCGCCCTCACCTTCAGGAGGCTGACGCGCTTGTCGGAGCGCGCCGAGAACAGTTCTCGGCGGCTTGAGACAAGCTCGTCGCGAACGGCGCGCACCTGCTCCGTTCGCGCCCGGACGGCCCGCGTCTCGGCGGCGACCACCCTGCGCAGCCTTCGCGTGGCCTCGCGAGCGGCCCGAGCCTCGCCCTTGGCGCGACCCACGCTGGTGGCAATGCGTTCGTCGGCAGCTCCGACCTGATTGATGTAGTCGAGACCATCGACGAGGTCGGAGAGGCTGTTGGCGCCGAGAATGACGTCGACCGTTTCGACGCTTCCTTGCTCGTAGACCTCGACCAGCCGGGTGTTCAGGCGCGCGAGCGCGAGTGCGTACTGACGGCGAAGGAAGAGGTAGCGCTTCGTCTCTACCTGGAAGAGCGCGGTCAGCCGGTCGAGCTTGTGCTGGTGCAGCGCAAGGTCGCTCTCGAGCGTCGCCAGGCGGGCGGACACGTCTCCGACCCGGCCTTCGAGTCGGTGGATCTGGGAGCTGACCGAGTCGATCTGGGCCGAGAGCTCCTGGGCCCGCTGCTGCGCTGCGGCGATGCGGGCGTGGAGCGCGGAGAGCCTGGCATCGACCGAGTGCTTGCGGCTGTAGACGTCCCCCGCAGCCGGTGCAGCCAGCACCACTGCGAGTGCCACGACGGCTAGCAGGGCTGTCCGCCTCATCGGCCCAGTTTCGCGAAGGCTTCGGGCGTCCCTGCTACGTAGGCTGTTCTGGCTCCGGCGGCGAGGGGTCGGGCACCGGCTCGGGCGAGGGCACCGGCATCGGCGGCTCCGATGGAATGGGCGAAGGCTCAGGGACGGTGACGGGCTGCGGCGGCTCGGAAGGAACCGGCATCGGCTCGGGAACCTGCGGCGGCTCGACCACCTCGGTCGGTTGGACCTGGAGCTGGGCACGCTTGATTCGCTCGTTCGCTGCGGTCGTCACCTTCGTCATCTCCCCTTCCTTGTCGGCGAGCGCCTCGTCGAGCTCGCTCATCCGTCTGCGGCCGGCATCGACCTCATCCTCGGCGCCACGGTATACGGCCTCGCCTAGCCCCCGCGCGGCCTCGGAACGCTCGGAGGCGAGCTCGGAAATCTCGTGCCTCAACCGGAAGAGCTCCTTCCGCGCTGTCGAATGGACGCTGACTGCCTCCACCGCGAAGCCGGTTCGATCGCGAACCGTCTCGACGGCCCGGCGCCCAGCGCGAGCGACGGCATTCTCCGGCAGCTGCTTCGACGAGGCAACGAAAAGCACGGTGAAAAGCACCGCTGCCGCGACCAGCAGGCCGCCCGCGATCACGCTGCCGAAGATGAAGGCGACGATCGCGGCCACGAGCGCGGCCGCGGCGAGCCCGAACAGGGCACCCGGCGGCGCGATGCCGAAGTAGTGGGGGCTCGCGGCCACCTTGTGCACGGGCACCTGTCCGGTCTCCTCGGGCGGCACCTGCTCGACGGCGGTGATGTCGTTGGCCACTGAGGTGCGGACGCCGCACTCGGGACAGAAGCGGCCGCCCTCAGGCAGGCGGGCACCGCAGTTGGCGCAGTTAGCGGGGGGCACGGACACGCTTCTCGGCTTCGGCCTCGCGCGAACGCGGCTCCAGTGCACGGAGCACCTCGGCCGCCCGCCTGCGAAGCGGGCCGACGAGCGCTCGGTAGTCCTCGTCGGAAACCTTCCCCGTCCGATGGTCGAACTCGAGCTCCTTCAGGGCGGCCAGGACGCGGTCCTTCTCCTCGGCAAGCTCGAGCCTGCGACGTTCGAGCTCGTCGGGCTCACCGAGGCGGTCCTCCGCCGCCGAGAGCCCTGGTCGTCGCAGGAACGGCAGCGAGACGATCAGGACAGCAACGATCGCAAGGAGAACCCCCAGCGAGAGCCAGACGCTCACACGCGGAATGCTAGTAGCAGCCGCGCGTCAGGCTTCGGGCGTAGCCGTCGCCCGCCGGGCGGGCACCCGATAGCCGTGCTCCTCGCACAGGCTTCCGGGCGAGTCCTCGGTGAGCGCGTCGCAGTAGCCCTTCCCGTAGGCGGCGCGCATGAAGGCCGCAACGACCTCGAGGTTCCACTCGTCGATCTCGGCGGCTTCACGCCAGAGATCGGAGATCCGGAGGTCGATGTCGAGCTCGAGCAGGTCGATGCGGGTTGGGCGCTTCGGCATGGGAAAAAGCGTAGGCAAGCGATCGGACGGCGCAGCGGAACGGTGCTCCCCTGCCGGCGATACGCTGGCGTCTCATGGGCGAGCTCCACTTCGGCCCGGCGCGCGTACCCTCACGGGAAAGCCCCGACGCGGCGATCGCACTGCTCCAGGAGCGTGGCTACACAGCCTGCGAGATCGACTTCGAAGGGAAGTTCTGGATGGACTACCCCTGGGCTGAACGCTTCGGCGAGCTCGCCCGTGATGCAGGGATCGTGCTCTCCGTCCATGCGCCGATCGCAGGCTTCATGGGCCACGTCGAGCACGACAAGAAGCAGCGCATGGCCGTCGGCATGCTCGACCACTCGGCCGGGATCGCCACGGCAGCCGGCGCCGAGCTCGTTGTCTTTCATCCCGGCTTCCTGCTCGGCCGCGAGCGCTCGGAGGCGATTGATTCCGTGATCGAGCAGCTCGGCGAGCTGCGCGAGCGGCTGGAGGCGAAGGACCGCGCCGTCCCCTTCGGGGTCGAGGTCATGGGGCGCGTCCGCGACCTCGGATCGGCCGACGACATCTTCGAGATCGCGGCCCGCACAGGCTGGGTCCGCCCCGTCATCGATTTTGCCCACCTGCACGCCGTCAGCGACGGCGCCTTCACGGACACCGCGGCGTTCGCCGAGATCCTCGAGGGGGCCGACGACGTGGAGGAGCCGGGCGCACCGTTCCACATCCACTTCTCGGACATCGCGTACGCGAACCGCAACGAGACGAAGCACCTCCCCTACGGCGAGGGGACGTTGCGAGCCGAGCCGCTCGGCGAGGCGCTCGCGCGGTTCGAGCGTCCGGCGACCGTGATCAGCGAGTCGCCGGACGAGGCTTCACATCAGGCGATCCGGGCCGCCCTGGAGTCCGCTACCGCGGACTCGGCGACGCGTCGCTCGAAGACCTCGGCCTCCGGGTCGCCGCGATCGCGAAGCAGCTGAGCCAGCTGGCGTAGCGAATCAGAGCCGAAGTCGCGGTACTCGGTCTCGTCGATGATCGCGACGGCCTCGCGCAACAGCTTCTCGGCCTCGTCAAGCCTGCCCTGCGACCGGCGGACCTTGGCGAGCGTGTAGCGCGTCGATGCCCGTGAGCTCATGTCCTGCGGCCCGACCGTCTCGAGCGCTGCCTCCGCATAGCGTTCGGCGTCGTCGAGCTTCCCCTGGAGAAGCAGGGTCTCGGCGAGCTGGCGCTGTGCCTCGCAGAGGGTGCCGCGGTCCTCGAGCTTGACGAGCGTCCGGATCGACTCCCGGCTGAGGCTCTCGGCGCCCTTGATGTCCTCCTGGTGCCAGGCGACAACAGCGAGCCGGTAGAGAACGCGCCCGAGCGCCGCCGCTACCCCCGACTCCTCGAACAGAATGCGCGCTTCCTCGAGCGGTTTCTTTGCGTCGGCGTACTGGCCGCGGAAGATCGCCAGCTCGCCGGTCGAGCTCAGCGCGTAGGCGCGGGCCACGATCGAGCCGCTCTCGTCGGCGAGCTCTCGCGCCCGGATGAGCATCGTGTCGGCGAGGTCATATTCCTTGCGGGCTGCGTGCGCGCGGGCGAGATCGACCGCGGCCCTGCTCTCGAGGTCAGGGCGACCCGAGGCCTGAGCGAGTGCGAGTTGCTCTCGGGCGTAGCGCTCGGCGTCGGTCAGACGGCCGCGCCACCAGGCGCCCGTGTTGAGAACGTGCAGCGCGTCGAAACGGAGCTCGGAGTCGTCCGCGTCAGCGATTTCGAGAGCGAGTTGCGCCAGCCGCTCGGCCTCACTTACGTCGGCGCCGCGGTTCAGCGCAACCTCGGCCAGAGCAGCGAGCGCCCGTGACTCGCACCAGCGGTCGCCCTCGGCCGCAGCCTCGTTTCGAACCGTTTCCATCTCCCTGGACACGGCAGGCATGTCGCCCAGCCTGAAGGCGGCGCGGGCAGCCTGATAACGACGCTCCAGCGTCGGCTCGAGCTCCAACGCGTGCAGGAACTGCTTGCGTGCTGAGCGGTTGGCCTCGCGCGCCATCGAGCGCCGCCCGGCGCTTTCGAGAGCTTCGGCCGCTTCGTGCGCGAGCTCCGGCGGGGCCCCACCTTCGAGCTCGGCCAGCAGCGACGCAGCCCGCTCGAGGTGGTAAGCGCGGATCTCGAGCAGCTCCTCCCCGGCGCGCTGGCGCAGCCAGTGGGCAAAACGCTCGTGCAGGTCCGCTCGGGCCGACTTGGAGAGACCCGAGTACGCCACCTCGCGGATCAAAACGTGCTTGAAGCGATATGCCGTCTCGCCCGAGATCGAAGAGCGAAGCTCGGGGACTACGAACTCGCGCAGCAACAGCGTGACGAGCACGGGCTCGAGCTCGTCGATCTCGGTTACTAGCTCCTTGATCGCCCCGCCCCAGAAGGTCCGGCCCATGACCGAGGCGCGCTGAAGCACCATCTTCTCGTCCGGCGGCAGCCGATCGATCCGGGCTGCGATCAACGCCTGCAGGGTGTCCGGGATCCTCTCGGCGAACTCCGAGAGAGGACGCCCTTCGCACTCGTCGAGCATGCGCACGGTCTCCTCGACAAAGAGCGGGTTGCCCTCGGTCTTGTCCAACAGCGCTTGTTTGGCCTCGTCGTCCAGCGCGCCGTCCGCCGCGAGCGCCTCGACCAGCTCCTCGCTTTCCTCGCGCCCGAGGGGCTCGAGCTCGATAGCGGTAGCCCTGAGCCTGCCGCCTCCCCACCCTGGACGGACGTCGAGCAGCTCCGCGCGGGCGAGGCTGATGATCAGCAGCGGGGCGTCACGTACCCATTCGGCCAGATGCTCGATCAGGTCGAGCAGGGCGTCCTCGGCCCAGTGGATGTCCTCGAAGACGAGCACGAGCGGCAGGTCGTGCGCCATCCGCTCGACCCACTCGCGGGCCGCCCAGGCGATCTCCTGCTGGCTCCGCTCGCCCTTGACCGCCTCGAGGACGCCGGAGGCGAGGCCGAGCAGGTCGGCGATCGCCTCGTTCTCACATGACTCGCGTAGCTTCTCGACCGCGACGTCGAGCGGATCGTCGTCGGTGATTCCCGCCGCTGACTTGACCATCTCGGCCAGCGCCCAGTAGGTAACGCTCTCGCCGTAGGGAAGCGCGCGTCCCGTGAGGACGGTTGCCCCCTCGAGCCCTTCGACGAACTCGCGAGCGAGTCGGCTCTTGCCGACTCCAGGGTCGCCGTAGATCGTGAACAGGTGCGCGCGCCGGTTGCGGACGGCGCGCTCGTAGGTGTTCTCGAGCAGCTCGAGCTCTGCCTCGCGACCGACGAGGGGCGCTGCAACGCTCAAACGGGCCGGAGCGCCGTCGAGCACGCCGTCGACCCGCCAGGTCCAGATCCGGTCACCAAAGCCTTTGACGTCCAGCGGCCCGACGTCCTCGGCCCGGATCCTTCCGCTGGTCAGCCGGTAGGCATGCGGGCCGATCAGCACCTCGCCGGCTCCGGCAGCCTGCTGCAGGCGCGCGGCAAGCGTCACGGCCTCGCCGGTCGCGAAGGTTGAGTCGCTTTCATCCACGACCACCTCGCCCGACTCGACGCCGACGCGGGCCTCGAGACCGAGCTCGTGGATCGAGTCGAGCATCGCCAGCGCGGCGCGAACAGCGCGCTCGGCGTCGTCCTCATGGGACTGCGGAATGCCGAAGGCGGCCAGAACGGCGTCGCCGGCGAACTTCTCGACGATGCCGCCGTGGGTCGTCACGGAATGCGA
>DATFXA010000139.1:0-2395 GCA_035258645.1 Gaiellaceae bacterium | reverse complement strand
GCACCACTGCCGCGAGCCATGTGATCAGCCAGACGGTCAACTGGGACGATGCGGCCACGAGCGGCGAGATCTCCTGGAACGCGACGACCAAGACCCTCAGCCTCACCGGGACGATCTTCATCGACGGCAGCGCGAAGATCTCGGACAGCGCGGTCAACACCTACAACGGCCACGCGACGCTCTATCTCTCTGGCACGTTCTACGCCAACGGCTCCCTCTGCGCCGTGTCATCCGGCACCAACTGCAACTTCCTGGGCTGGAATCCCGACTTCGACATGCTGATGATCGTGGCGAACGGGAACGGCGGCCAGGTCAACCCCGGCGACAGCATCCAGATCGCGAACAACTTCTCCTACCAGGGCGGGCTGTACGCGATCAATGCGGTCGAGTTCGGCAACAACGTCAACGTCGACGGTCCGATCGTGGGCAGTCAGATCATTCTCAGCAACAACCTCACGACCAATGCCTTCCCGGCGATCACGGTCGTCCCGGCGGGCATGCCGTCGAACAAGGACGTCTACGCACAGCCGAACCCGCCGCAGAGCTTCTCCGGCTGATTCAACTCGCAGCCGCAGCCGGCCGATAGGACCAACGTGAACGCTGCGCTCGCCGCCTTCGCCCTTGCGCCGGGACTCGCCGTCGGCAGCTTCCTGAACGTCCTCGCCGTCCGCGTCCCGCTCCGACGCTCAGTGGTCAAGCCGCGTTCGGCGTGCATGGGCTGCGGGACGGAGCTCGCCTGGTACGACAACGTTCCGCTCGCCTCCTACGCGCTCCTGAGAGGCCGGTGCCGTAGCTGTGGAGTTGGAATCAGCGCGCTCTACCCGGCGGTCGAGCTGGCGACCGCGCTGCTCGTCGCAGCATGCGTCTGGAAGTTCGGAGTGACAGGCGAGGCGGCGGTTGCCGCGTTCTTCTGCGCCGTGCTGGTGGCGGTCACGGCAACCGATCTGACGCACCGGATCGTTCCGAACCGGATCGTCCTGCCGGCAACGGTGGTAGTCCTCGTGACCCACACGGCGCTCGAGCCCAGGCCGGAATGGGCGCTGGCCGCTCTCGCTGGCTCATCGTTCCTCTTCGCAGCCGCCCTCGCATACCCGGCGGGAATGGGAATGGGCGACGTCAAGCTGGCCCTCCTGATGGGCGCGGCGCTCGGAAAGTTCGTCTCCGTCGCCCTGTTTGCGGGCATGATCTTCGCGCTCGTGCCGAGCGTCTTCCTGCTGGCCCGTCACGGCTCTTCCGCGCGCAAGATGGGCATCCCCTTCGCGCCCTTCCTTGCGCTGGGAAGCATCCTCGCCCTCTTTGCCGGGGGCGCGGTTCTCCATGCCTACTGGGCGCTTTTCACCCATTAGGTAGTAGCTCGAAGCGCGTAAAAAGGCTCAGGGTTTCGGTCCTGCGCGCCGATACCTCATTCGAGGGATTGACGCATGAATCCTGACCTCCCATTCCGCACGTCCGAGCAGAAGGACGAACGAGCCGCCGCCGGCAGCGGAGCGGCGCATGTCTTCGAGGGCGTGAACGTCAATGCCGAGCTGGTCGCCGACCTGCTCGCAGCGACAGGGCTCCTCCCCGAGGACAAGCTGAGCGCCCTCCGGGGCATCGCAGGTCAGGGCTCCCTTGCCCAGGCGATCGTCGGGGAGGGTCTTGCTGCGAGCGAAGGGGTTGCCCGCATGCTCGCGGCGCGCCACCATGTCCCGCTCGTCGACTTGGCGTTGACCGGCGTCGACAGGGCGGCGACCGATCTCATTCCACTCCACGTGCTCGAGCGCCTCGTGGCGATTCCGTTCGCGCTCAAGGACGAGGTGCTCCGTGTCGTCGTCGCCGACCCAGCGGACTTGCACGCGATCGACGAGCTCCGGCTCGCGACTCGCCACCAGCTCGAGCTATCCGTTGCGTCCCGCGACGACATCCTCACCGAGCTTCGGCGTCTCTCGCGCGCCTCCGAGGCGTTCGGCGCCCGGGCCGCGCTCGCCGAAGAAGAGGCGCTGCTCGAGGAAGAAGAGGAGGATGTCGACGATCTCGACGCCGACGACGGCATCTCCGAGGCGCCGCTTGTCCGGCTGGTCAACTCGATCATCTTTCAGGCGGCCGAGGACGGGGCCTCGGACGTCCACTTCGAGCCGCAGGAAGACGCCCTTGCAGTCCGGCTGCGCATCGACGGCGTCCTTCACGAGGTGCAGCGGATTCCCAAGCGAATGATGGCCGGCGTGACGACGCGCCTGAAGGTGCTTGCGAAGCTGGACATCGCCGAACGCCGTAAGCCGCAGGACGGCCGGATCTCGCTGAATGCCGCCGCCGCAGGCCGGATGCTGGACATCCGCGTCGCGACCCTGCCCACCGTCGAGGGCGAGTCCGTCGTCATGCGTCTGCTCGACAAGTCGAAGCGGCCGCCGACGCTCGA
>DATFXA010000138.1:0-5203 GCA_035258645.1 Gaiellaceae bacterium | reverse complement strand
CGGACGGTGAAGAAGCCATCGTCGCCGCGCTCGAGAAGATGACATCCGACGACCGGGCTCTCGGTCAGCGGATCCACGCGATCGTCAAGGCCAACGCGCCGGAGCTCACGCCCAAGACGTGGTACGGCATGCCCGCCTACGCGAACAAGGACGGCAAGGTCGTCGTTTTCTTCCGCGACGCCGCGAAGTTCAAGGAGCGCTACGCGATGCTCGGATTCAACGACAGCGCGAATCTCGACGACGGCTCGATGTGGCCGATCGCATACTCGCTCACAAAGCTGACAAAGGCGGACGAGGCCCGGATCGCGAAGCTCGTCAAGCAGGCGGTGAGCTGACGTGAATGAGACCACCGTCACCACCCCGAGCGAGCTGGAGATCCGCGTCGAGCGGGTCTTCGACGCGCCGCGCGCTCACGTCTTCTCCGTCTGGACGGATCCGCGGCTGATCCCCGAATGGTGGGGCGACGGCACGGTCGTCGAGGAGATGGACGTGCGACCGGGCGGGACCTACCGCTTCAAGACGAACTTCGGCGTCGTCGAAGGTGAGTTCCGGGAGGTCGAGGCGCCGGAGCGCCTGGTCCAGACGTTCCAGAACCATCTGCAGACGCTCGAGTTCGAGGACCTCGGCGACCGGACGAAGCTGACGCAGACGATGCTTTTCGCCACGCCGGCGGAGCGCGACACCACGATGGAGTACGGCGTCGAGGACGGCGCGAAGGTCGGCTTCGAGCGCGTCGACGCGTTGCTCGAAAGGCTACCGCTCGACGCGTAGATCGGCCGGCATCGCGCGCCTACGGAACTCGTAGAGACCGTCGAATAGCGGCGCCGAGATCGCGAGCACTTGCTCGTCGTCGCGGACCATCGACAGTCCTCGAAGCAGCGCGTCGAGCCCGGGAGCCTCCGGAGCGTCGTAGCGCTCTTCGGCAAGGTCGGCCTCGTGGACAATCTTCGCGATCTCCCACAGCACCGGATCGTCCAGCTCGTACCGGTGCAGAAACGTTTCGAAGCTGCAGTCCCCACCGTGGTGCGAGAGCTCGACACCGCGCATGTCGAACGCCGTCGCATCTCCCGGCACGTCGTCCGGGTCCTCGACGAAGAGGAACTCCGCTTCGGGATCGAGGAATCGGCTGATGAGCCAGGCGCATCCGGCCCGGTCGACATGGCAGCCACGTCGGGTCGCCCACTTCATCGCGCGACCTCCACTTCCGCGGCGAGCGCCTCGACCGCCCGCTCGGCTCGGCGGCGCTCGGGGGCATCGAACCAATCGCGGGCACGGATCGCGTGCAGCGTGCGACGCAGGCGCGCGACCGTCCGCTTCCGCGTCGGCTCATCCTTCTCCCCGGCCTCCTTCGCCGCCGCGAGGACGGTCGCGTATTCCTCTGCCACGCGCTTCGAGACGCGCTCGGCGAGCTCACGCTGCTGCGCGCGGGAAGCCGGCTGCCCAAACCAGAGCGACGCCTGACCGCCCGCTTCGCCGACCTCGTCTGCGAGCCACTCGAGGCGCTCCTGGTTCTGCGGCGTGCGCGGCAGGGTGACGAGCCCGTCGCCAAGCTGCAGCGCTCCGAGCCGCCGCAGCTTGCGCCAGATGGCGATGCGCGGGGCCGACGGCTCGCGCGGGATGCGATAGGCAAAGAGGACCCACTCCAACGCGCTTGCGATTCTACTGCAACCGTGGTTACTGTTGTAACCGTGGTTACAGAAACTCGGGCTTATGTTCGCTCGCTGGGACCGGGGCTTCCTCGATCCGTGCACACCCTCCAGGCCGGACTGGTCGTCAACGCGTTCGGCAACGGGATGGCCGGCCCATTCACACTCGTCTACCTCCATGAAGTCCGAGGGATCCCGATCGGCCTCGCGGGAATCGCGTCGGCCATCAGCGCCGCCGCCGGGCTCTTCAGTACGCTCGGGGCTGCCGCCGTGGCCGAGCGGATTGGAATGCGCACGACACTCCTAGTCGGCCTCGGCGCCTCGACAGTCGCGTTTCTCTTGTACCCGCTCGTGCAGACAGCGAGCGAGGCGTGGCTGCTCGCGCTGCTGGCCGGCTCCGGATTCGGCGCCTGGTTCTCGATGCAATCGACGCTCCTCGCGGCCATCGTGCCGCCCGAACGTCGCCACGCGGCGTTCGCGCATCAACGTGTCGCGGCAAACCTGGGGCTCGGGCTGGGCGGACTGGTCGGCGGTCTCATCACGGCCGCGGCGACGGCGTCCTCCTTCACCCAGCTCTTCTACGTCAACGCGGCGACGTTCGTCCTCTACGGGTGTTTCGTGCTGCGGGTCGAATCACCGGCGACGCGGCCCGCGGGCGCGCCGCGAGTGAGCTACGCCGAGCTAGCGCGAGACCGCGTGCTCATGCGGGTGGTGGCGGGAAACCTCGTGACGGTCGCGGCGGCGGTCGCGCTGCTCAACGGCATGCTGCCGCTCTTCGCGGGCGATGTGGCCCACGTCTCGCAGGCTTGGATCGGCGTGTTCTTCCTCGTCAACGCGTTGCTGATCGTTGGCGCGCAGTTGCCGGTTGCCAAGGCCCTCGAGGGAGTCCGCCGCATGCTTGCGCTCGCAGCGATGAACGTAGCCTTTGCCGTTTCCTTCCTGGTCTGGGAAGGCGCGGCGGCGTTCGACGGCACCGCGGCTGCGCTCGTGATCCTCATCGGGATGGCGCTCTACAGCCTTGCCGAGTGCGTGCATGCGGCGACGCAGGGTCCGCTCGTCTCCGATCTGGTCCCGCCGGATCGCCTTGCCCGAGGCATGGCGGCAAATTCGTTCTCGTGGCAACTCGGCTTCATCGCGGGTCCTGGGATTGGCGGGTTTGTCCTGGGCGCGTCGGACCTCGCGCTATGGCCGGTCGCCGCGGCCCTCTGCGTCGCCACCGCGGTGTGGTCGCTGCGTATCGAGCCGCTCATCCCGGAGCACGCGAGGATCACGGGGACGATTGCCGGCGATGCGCGGCCTCGGCGATCCGCTTGATCCTGAGTAACCGCTGATCCCACGTCTCAGCGATCGAGGCTAGAGAGCGCGTCGCCTCGTCGAGGCGCGCGACGTCGACCTGGTACAGAACCTCACGGCCGGACTTGTGCGAGTGAACCAGCCCGGCGCGATCGAGCACCGCCAGGTGCTTGCTGACAGCCTGCCGGGTGACGGGCAGGCTGTCAGCAAGCGTCGTTGCGGTCGACTCGCCGTGTTCGAGCAGCAGATCCAGCATCTGGCGGCGTGTCGAGTCGGTAACCGCGGCGATCAGCGCATCCCGATCTTCGGCGACGGCCATCAGCCGACGACAGTGCTCCTCTGCTCGGCGGCGTAGGCGCGGAGTCGCTCGACGATCACCGACCAGCCGCTCGAGTGCTCGTCGAAGTAGCTCTCCTTTGCCTCGTCGGACCTGTCGACCGACTCGAGTCCACTCTCGACGATCCTGAGGTGGGTCCCATCGCCACGCGGCTCGAGCGTGAACTCGACGAGCGGCGCGTTCGAGGGACTGGGCTCGGCGTCGTCCGGATAGTTCCAGCGAAACGCGAGCAGGCTCGGCGGTTCCACGCGCTCGATCTTCAGGTTGACGAACGTCTCCCGGTGCCTGGCCTTCTCGGTCCAGCCCAACCTGCCCTTGGCACCTTCTCGCACCTCGATCTCGGCCGTGTCTGTGAACCACCCGTTGATGTGTTCGGGCTCGGTGATCACGGTCCAGACGACGTCGACCGGGGCGTCGATTTCGATTTCCCGCTCTATGCGGTCAGTAGCCATGGCCTCTCCTCCGATTGGATTTGCAACTAGCGGTTGCGCATGCTATCACAGTAAGTGCAACCGATGGTTGCTAATCATTCGACATCCGATTCCGGAGGTGACCAATGCTCGATCTGACCGCCGCAAGACGTAGCTGGAACCCGGCCTGGACGCTGGTGGCGGCGTCGCTGGCCTTGATGATGGCTTTCCTCGACGCGCTGGTCGTCACGACGGCCTTGCCGACGCTGCGTTCCTCGCTCCACACCAGCCTCGCCAATCTCGAATGGACGGTCAACGCGTACAACCTGGCCTTGGCCTGCATGCTCCTCACCGGCGCCGCCCTGGGCGACCGGTTCGGACGCCGCAAGATGTTCTGCGTCGGCGTGAGCGTGTTCATCGCAGCGTCGCTGCTCGCAGGCGCAGCGTCCAGCGTCGACGTGCTGGTCGCGGCGCGTGCGCTGCAGGGGGTCGGAGCCGCGATCATGGTGCCGCTGACCCTGACGCTCGTCCTCGAGGCCTATCCGCCCGAGCGGCACGGCTGGGCGATCGGCGTCTGGAGCGGCGTTGCGGCACTGTGCGGCGCACTCGGTCCGGTCGTTGGGGGCGGCGTCGTTCAGGCGATCGGCTGGCACTGGATCTTCTGGATCAACCTGCCGGTCGGGCTGGCGATCCTGCCGATCGCGCTGCTCCGCTTCCGCGAGAGCTACGGCGGACATCCGCGCCTCGACGTCGTCGGTCTCCTGCTCGCCACCGCCGGTCTTTTCTCGATCACGTGGGCGATCGTGCGCACCGACACCCAGCCTTGGGGCAGCGCGGCCGTGGTCGTGCCGCTGGTCCTCGGTGTCACGATCATCGCTGCGTTCCTCGACTGGGAGCGCCGGACGCCGCAGCCGATGCTCTCGCTTGCCCTGTTCCGCCGGAGGAGCTTCAGCGCCGCGAACGCAATCAGCTTCTGCCTGTTCGCGTCGGTGTTCGGCTCTCTGTTCTTGATGGCGCAGTTCTTCCAGACAGCGCAGGGGCGAACGCCGCTCGAAACGGGTGCCGCGCTGCTCGTTTGGAGCGGTTGGGGCTTCTTCATCGCTCCGGCGACGGCCCGTTTTGCCGGCCGGTACGGCAATCGGCCTTTCATGCTCGCCGGCCTCTTGCTCTGGACGGCCGGGCTTGCTTGTCTTGCCGTCATCGCCCATCAACACACCGGCTTCGCCGAGATCGCGCCTCTGTTTGCCCTTGCGGGCGTCGGCGGGCCGATGGTCTTCACCACGGTCGCGGCCGAGGTCATGGGCTCGGTGCCTCCCGACCAGATCGGCATCGCTTCAGGGACGAACAACGCGCTGCGCGAGCTCGGCGGTGTCTTCGGCATTGCGGTGCTGGCGACCGTTTTCAACCGCACCGGGGTCTACGGCTCTCCCGAAGCCTTTGTTTCCGGCTTCCGGTCCGCGCTGTGGGTCGCAGTAGGATTCTCGGCCGTCGGCATTCTGCTGACGGCGCTCCTGAAA
>DATFXA010000137.1:0-3784 GCA_035258645.1 Gaiellaceae bacterium | reverse complement strand
CTGCCCGACGAGGCCCCGGCCGTCGTTCAAGGGCTAACCCCGTCACTGGCCATGAACTCATTTGTGTGACTAAGCTCGCGGTGTGGGGTTTCGCGCCGCCCGACCCGAAGATCTCGACTGGATCGAGCGCGAGCCCGAGGGGGACGAGCCCGCTCGCTACGTCGCGCGGCTCAGCGACGTGCTCGGCTTCGAGCACACCCGCGGGAACCTCTGGCGCTACCCGGCCGGCGCCGTAGGACGCCGCCACCGCGACACGATCCAGGAGGAGACGTTCGTCGTCCTGTCCGGGACGCTGACGATGTACCTCGGCGACCCGCCCGAGCGTGTCGACGTTCCGGCGGGGGGAGTCGTCCACGTGGAGTCCGGGACCGTGTTGCAGTCGGCGAACCACGGCGACGAGGAGGCCCTGATGTACGCGTACGGCGCGCCGCCGGAGACGGGCGGAGCCGAGTTCCTCGACTCGGCGGTCTGAGTCGCTGGAGGAGTTCCAGCTCAGGGTCGCGCGCCCAACCCGGGATCTCCCCGCGGCCTCCGCTTTCTACGAGCTGCTCGGACTGCCGGTAATCGCCTCCTTCGAGAACCACAACGGCTACACCGGCCTCGTCTTCGGGCTCCCGGACTCCTCGAGGCAGCTCGAGCTCGTGTTCCACGATGGCGATGCACCTTCGCCGACGGCCGAAGACCAGCTCGTTTTCTATCTCGGGTCGCCGGAGCTGGTCGAGTCGGTAGCGGCTCGCCTCCGCTCCGCCGGCTTTGAGTCCGTGGTCGCTCCGAACCCCTACTGGCAGCGCACCGGAGCGGTCCGCTTTGTCGACCCGGACGGCTACTCCGCGGTGCTCTCGCCCGAGACGTGGTGAGCTGGCTAGCCGCGAAGCGCTGCGACGGCGGCCGTCCTGCTCCGGACGCCGAGCTTCTCGAAGACGTGCTCGAGGTGCTTCCGCACGGTGCTCAGCTCGACCACGAGGACCCGTGCGATCTCGGCGTTCGAGAGACCTTCGGCGACACACTGCATCACTTGGCGCTCGCGCGCGGTTAGGCGGTCAGTCGCACCGAGACTCGCCGCGAGTCGGCGGCGGAGTCGGCCTCCGCGATACGCGCCGATCAGGTGCGGGTGGAGAAGCTCGGCGAGCTGCCTTTGCCGGTCGCTGAGGTCGCGAGAGTTACTGAACCCGAGGAGAGCGGCGTGGGTCGGTGACCGTTCGAGACACAGCCAGATCTCGTCGACGACGCGGTAGTCCGTGTAGTTACCGTTGACGAGCGGCGACTTGCGTTCACGCCGCGTGAAGAACTCGGAGAGGCGCTGGACGCCAGGGCGGCCGGAAATCCCATAGCCGCGCCTTTGCAAGTTCCGTTGCCGGTCCCGCCAATCGCTGGACGGAACGGGGTCAGGGACGGTCTCGGCCGAGCACGGGATGTATTCGCTCGCGGCGCCGGTGCCCGTGTCGATTGCGTTGTACGTGACGTAGTCGCAGTCGGTGATGTCCGCGAGGCGGTCGAGCAACTCGGGCGTGAACGGTGTCGGCTCCTCGATTGCGTGGGCGACCGCGACGACCTCCAGCACCGCCTCGAAGTCCGAACTCTGTAGCCCCGCCACCGCTCGAAGATACGACGAAAGGCGAATAGACACAACAACGCCGCCTTCGGATCCTCCCTCAAAAGCCAAGGAGGAACCATGAAGGCAGGCACGTTGAAAGCTCGAGTCGCTCTTCTTGCGACCTTGATCCTCGCTCTCGCATTTCTCGCGGGCGCAGGATCGTCTCAGGCACAGCAGGCCTCGCCTGCAGGCCTGTCGCCGCAAGCGGTGCTCGACTGGAACACGAACGCGGTGAATCTCGTCCTGCAGGCCCAGCATCCGCGCGAGGTGACGCCGCCCGCGACGAGGTCGCTGTTCCAGGCCGAAGGATCGCTCTACGTTTCGTATGTGCAGGCGGCTGTGTACAACGCCGCCGTCGCGATCGGAGGCCGCTACGAGCCCTACGGTTACTGGCTGTTCGCACCGGACGGAGCCTCGGCCGACGCGGCCGTCGCGCAGGCAGCACACGACACGCTGGCCTACTACCTCGGGCCGATGCTCTCCTCTGCGCAGCTGACGACGCTCGACGGCTGGTTGATCACGTCGCTCAACGGAATCCCCGCCGGGCAAGCGAAGACTGACGGCATCTCGGTCGGAAAGGCCGCGGCGCTCGGGATCGAAGCTATCCGTGCCAACGACGGCCGCGACGGACAGCAGGGCAACTACGGCACGGGCTCGATCGCAGCCGGAGCCTGGGTGCTGACGCCGGGCCCGTTCACGTTCGCGCAGACGCCCTGGCTCGGTTCGATGCATCCGTTCGTGCTCGAAAGCGCCGACCAATTTGAGGCGAAGGCTCCGCCCAAGCTCCGAAGCCGCAAGTGGGCGAAGGACTTCAACGAGACGAAGGCGTACGGGCGGATCGACAGCTCGGTTCGCTCGATCGACCAGAAGAACACGGCCTACTTCTGGAACGGGAACGTGACGAACCAGTTCAACCGCGAGCTTCGCGACGTCGCGACGCAGTACGAGATGGATCTCGTCGACGCGGCGCATCTGCTCGCGGCGGGCGACCTGATCTCTGTGGACGCGGCGATGGCGAACTGGCATTCGAAGTACACGTATCTGTTCTGGCGCCCGCTGACAGCGATCCAGAACGCGGGCATCGACGGTAATGACAGGACCGCAGCGGATTCGACGTGGACGCCTCTGCTGCCGCACCCGAACCATCCAGAGTGGCCGTCGGCTCACGCGTCGGTCTCCGGGGCGCTGACGGAGGTGATCGCCGAGGTGCTCGGCAAGAAGGATCACCTCGAGATCACGATCTGGGGCGCCGAGAACGGGGCGGCGATCCTGACGACCTCGCGTCAGTACGACTCGATCAAGGAGATCAGAGACGAGGTCGCGAACGCACGCGTCTGGGGCGGTTTCCACTACCGCAGCTCGACGGACGCGGGCCTCAAGCTGGGCGAGCAGGTAGCGCGCTGGGATCTCGAGCACGCCTTCCGCCCGATCAAGGGCCACTGACGAAGCCAGACATGGCGGCGCGGCAACCGGTCGCGCCGCCTTTTCCCCATCGGCTGTAGGGTGAGCCGCCGTGGCCGAAGTTCTGCTCTTCCATCACGCGTTGGGGCTGACGCCGGGCGTCGAGGCGTTCGCCGACGAGCTTCGCGCCGTGGGGCACACCGTCCACGTGCCAGACCTCTACGAGGGCAAGACCTTCGATTCGGTCGACGACGGTGTCGCCAATGCGCAGGAGGTCGGCTTCGGGACGATCCAGGAGCGTGGACGTGCCACCGCGGACGATCTCCCGAACGAGCTCGTCTACGCGGGTTTCTCCCTCGGCGTGATGCCGGCGCAGCTGCTTGCGCAAACCCGTGCCGGCGCCCGCGGAGCCCTGTTCTTCTACTCCGCGCTGCCTCCCTCCGAGTTCGGAGATCCCTGGCCGGAGGGCGTTCCGCTCCAGATTCACATGATGGAAGACGACCCGTGGGCGGAGGAAGACCTACCGGCGGCTCGCGAGCTGGCGGAGAACGATGGGGCCGAGCTGTTCCTTTACCCAGGTGACAAGCACCTGTTCGCCGACAACAGCACGGCGGACTACGACCCAGGCGCCGCGTCGCTGCTCACGCGGCGGACGCTCGACCTGCTCGCCCGGGTCGGCTAGTCCTCTACTGGAGCGGCTCGACGATCGTCAGCGCGTTGCCCTCGGGGTCGCGGACCGTGAACATCGGCGGCACGGGAGCGCCCATGCGCTGGATCTCCGGGTCGATG
>DATFXA010000136.1:0-5728 GCA_035258645.1 Gaiellaceae bacterium | reverse complement strand
AGCCAGCTCACGACCGGGCCGGATCGTCACAAGTATCGGATCGACACGTACATCGTCGACGATCACCCGTCGACCACCTACACCCCTCCCGCGGGAGGCTCCCACGCCAACACACGGTCTCTGCGGAAGGTCACGGTGGTCGTACGCGACGGGCTCAACACGAATATCGTGCTCGCACGCGAGACGTCGACATTCGACTGCTCGACCGCGCTCCCCTACGCGAGCGGCTGCCCAACTACCTGACCTAGCTGCTCAGGTTGAGCGTGTGGTCCTGAAACGACGCTCGTGCCGTCGGTCGATCCGGGCGAGCGCTCCGTGCACAGCAGGCCCCAGGCCCACGTCACCTACGGGACCAAGCCGGCCGAGCGGCTGACTGAGGTCACAGCGGCGGGCGCGCGCTAGGAGGGTTTGGCGGGATGACGCTCGTCGCCGGGGTGTGCTGGTCGTTCCCTGGGGAGGACGCAGGGAGCGTCCATATCCATAGATATGGGGGCGACTGAAGACGCTGACAAGGCCGAGCAGCGCGCTCCGGCGGCACAGACTTCATCTCGCCAAACCCTCCTACTAGGAGGTCCCGACGAGCCGGAGCGTGTACCGCGTCCCGTTCGCCGTGTTCATGAGCGTGATCGGCTGGCCCTTCTTCAGGCTGACGGTCGCGGCGCCATTCTCGTAGGAACCGCCCGCGATGCCGATCTTCGCTACGCCGCTCGTCAATGAGACGAGCGTGAAGACCGGGGACGACGAGGGGAACGAGGCACCGACTGCGACGCTGCCCTGGATGCCATTGACCGAGATCTTTGCCTGCGTGACTTTCGCAGCGCTCGATTTCGATCCAATCTTCATCAGCGTCGAAGGAGCGCTGACGGGGCTCGGCTTCTGAGTCGAGGCCGGCTTCGACGATGCTGACGTCGTGGCCGAAACGCAGCCAGTTGCCGCAGTGCCGCTCGAGTCACCTGAACAGGCTGTGATCTGCTGGTTGAACGGATCCTTGCTCTTGAACTTGCTGAATGAGACCAGCTGACCGCTCGCCGGGGGGAGCGGGTTGCTGGGGTCCGAGACGCCGTCGGTGGACTTCGAGGCAGTCGAGACAGGGGCCGAAGCGCTTGCGGCCGCACTCGACGAGCCGTCGAGAGAAGGCGGAGCGAGCGGGGTCGAGCCGGCCGCGGTCGTCGTCGAGGCGCTCGAAGACGAATCCGCGCTCGGTGACTTCATCATCTTCAGCGTCCGCGGCACCTGGAAGGCAAGCACTGCAAGAAGCACGACGCTTCCGACCGCGAGGATTACTTTCTGCCGTTTGGCCTTCGCTTTGGGGTCGAACTTCTTCTTTGCCATCAGTTCGTGCCTCCGGTCGGGCTCGGTGCGGCGGTGGACGCCGGTGTCGTGGTGCTGGGAGTCGTGGTCGTTGCGGTCGTCGTAGTAGTCGTCGTCGTGCTCGGACTCCCGGTCGAGGTCTGCGGCGGCGCGCTCACGGTCGCGCCTGTGCCGTAGATGTAGGCGTCGATCGTCAGGGTGGCGCGCACCTCCGGGAACTTCTGCTCGCCCTCATCGAACTGAACGCTGTCGACGGTGAAGAGGCGACCGTCGGCGACCAAGGCCCCGCGACGGACGTCCACAAGGTTCCGGAGCCGGAAGAGAAAGTCGGTCAGCTGGAAGAAGTTGCCGTCGAAGATGACGGTGATCGGGACGGCCTGATACCCGCTCAATACCGTCGAGGCCTGCGGCGCGATCGACTCGAAGGCGATGCCGCTATCCCGGGCGACGTTCGTCAGTTCGAGAATGATCCCGGCCTCGTCAGGCTGGTCGGGCATCGCCTTGGTCAACCGAAAGAGATCCGCGACCCGCACCTTCTGCGCGTTCTTCGCTTTTGCGAGGAGCGCTCGCGCCTCGACGATCTGTTTGTCCTGCTCGGCGATCTGGGTCGAAAGGCTGGCCGCCTTCCCCTTCTGAGGCTTGACAAGCGCGAAGTAACCGACGAGCGCGACCAGGAGCAGCACCGCGACTGCGATCGCTATCTGGGCCGACTGGGGGAGCTTCTTCTTGCTCACGAGCTCGCCCCCGGTGCGCGGACGTTGGCCGAAATCTTGAAGTGGATGACGGTGCGCTTCCCGACCTCCGCCTGCTCGCTCGAGACCAGCTGGACCTGCTGGAGGTCGGGCACGACCGCGAGCCGGGTGAGAAGACGCGCGACGGCGTCGTGGGAATACGTGTAGCCGTCGATCGAGAAACCGAGCTGGCCGCCCAGACTTGGCGAGGACGAGCTGGACGAGGCCGAGCTGGTCGCCGAGGCAGCCGTCGCGGTTGCCGAGCTCGGAGCCGTCGCCGACAGGCTCGTGAGCCAGACGTCGTCGGGAAGGACGAGCGCGAACTCGCGCAGCACGCGATCCCAGGCGATCCGCTTCGAGAGCGCGGCATTCAGGGCGGTTACGCGCGCCGATTTGTCGGCGACGAGCGCGTCCTGTTGCTGAAGCCGGCTCTGCGCGGGCACAGGAATCGCGGCGAGCTCGGCCTGCTTCTGCGCCAGTTCGAGTTGGCGGGACTTGACCTTGCCGTGAGCGCTGAGAAGGAGCACCGAGATCGCCAGGCTGACGAGGATGAGGCCGCCGATCACGGTGCCCGCGACCGCGGTCGGCACCGGGGGGCCGCTCCGGCGCGCGCCGTCTTTCGGAAGGAGGTTGACCGCTCGCATCCTCAGTCCTCGATTCCGAGGCCGATTGCAATTGCGAGCGAGCCGACCTGCTCTGCGTCTTTGATCTTCTTTCCGACCTTGACGCGCGCCAGCGGGTCCCCCGGCCGAACGCCGACGCCGATCAGCGTCTGGAGCTCTTCCGCGAGCCCGTCAAGATGCGCGCCGCCGCCGGTCAGGACGATCTCGCCGATGCCGAGCGAATCGGGCTGCTTCTGGTAGAACTGAAGCGAGGAAACGAGCTCGCGCGCGAAGCTCTGTAGCTGGCGCTGAACGCCGTCGCGCGCGCGCCGAGCCTGGTCGTCCGTCAAGCCTTCGGGTGTGTCGAGCCGCGTGAGCGACAGCGCTCGCTTGATCGGCTCGGCCTCGGAGGGGGCGATGTCCAGCTCGCGGGCGATGGCGATATTGAGGGTCGCCCCGCCCCAATCGAGCACACGGGTGAACTCGCACACTCGACCGTCGGAGACGGCAAAAGTCGAACGATCGTGGCCGACCGAGACGACGACGACCGCAGCGTTCGTCGGCCCGGCTTCGAGGGGCACAGGCTCGGCGATCGCCCGCAGGAGCGCGAAAGCTTCGAGATCGATTCCGACCAACTTGAGGCCTGCCTTCCTGCATGCCTCGACATACCGGTCGAGCAGGTCCCGATAGGCGACGACGAGCAGAATGCGCCGCGTCATCCCTCCTGCCGGATCCTCCCATTCATCGAGGATCTGCCAGTCGATGACGGCCTCCTCGATCGGGATCGGCAGCGCCTCATGCGCGCGGAAGCGGATCGCGTTCTCGAGCTGCTTGACGTCGTCGATGCCGCTCAGCTCGAAGGTCCGAACGCCGATTCGATTGTTTGCGATTCCCAGCCGCACGCCTTGGCGCGGAAGCTTGTGACGTTTGAAGAACGCCCGCAAGGCAGCGACGAGCGCGTCCGGGTCACGAAGCTCTCCCCCGACGATGACGCCCGGCTCGAGCTCCTGGCGCGCGACCTGCACGAGCTCGGGAACGCCGTTGTTGTGGACCCGCGCAGCCGCCAGCTGCGAGCCTCCGATCTTCAACCCCGTGACTCGCTTGAACTGCTTCGACGCGGTCGTGGCCGTCTGGAACGCGCCGTTCGGTTGTTTGGTCGCCTTCGGCGCGTCGCCCTTCTGGCGGCCGAACGACAGCTCGCGCTTGTAAAACGGGACGCGTTGCTCCTTGGGCTGCTTCTGCTTTTTCTCCTTCGGCTGCTCGGCCTTCGGCTTCTTGGTTGCCTTTGGCTTCCGGCCCCAAGACAGCTCGCGCTTGTACCACGGCACACTCTCGTCGGAGGGCGCCTCGGGCTCGGGCTCGGACGTTGGACCCAAGGCCGCTTCTGGTCGAGCGGCGAGGTCCTCCCGCGGCGGCACCGGCGGACCGGGCGAAGGCTCGACCGGAGACATCGGCACGGGAGCCGGCGACGGCTGCGCCGGAGGCTGAACCTCGTCAGCAGCCGACACGTCCGGCGTCGGGAAAGTCGGCTCCTCGGCTTCCTTCTGTTTCCGACCGACCAGGTCGGAGAGCCTGACGTCCTTGTTCCAGTCAACCACGTCTACGCCTCCGCGACCCGTAGTGCTCCGGCGAGCTGCGGCCTATCTGAGCCGACGCCGCCCGCGGGGGTGATGACTCCGGCCCGCTCCAAGAGGCCCGTGAGTTGCTCGGGCCGGCTGGAGCGGCTGAGGGCCTCGTCCAGCGCGATCACTTTCCGTAGCACGAGGTCGGCAAGCGACTGCTCCATCGTCTGCATTCCCTTTGACGTGCTGGTCTGCATGACCGAATAGACCTGCTCAACCTTCCCCTGGCGAATCAGGTTCCGGACCGCGTCGTCCGGGAACAGGATCTCGAGCGCCGGGACACGGCCCGTCCCGCCAGGGGTGGGCAGCAGTGCCTGTGTGCAGATTCCCTGCAAGGTGGCGGCCAGCTGCACGCGCACCTGCTCCTGCTGGGCTGCCGGAAACGCGTCGATGATTCGGTCGACCGTGCTCGGCGCGCTCTGGGTGTGCAGCGTCGCGAAGACGAGATGCCCCGTCTCGGCCGCGGTGATCGCGGTCGAGATCGTCTCCAGGTCGCGCATCTCGCCGAGGAGGATCACGTCGGGGTCCTCACGCAGGGCAGCCCGCAACGCTTCGGCGAAGCTCGGTGCATCAGGTCCGATTTCGCGCTGGTTGACGATGCAGCGCTTATGACGGTGAACGAACTCGACCGGGTCTTCGATCGTCAGAATGTGCTCGGCTCGCTTACGGTTGATCTCATCGATCAGGGCCGCCAGCGTGGTCGATTTCCCGGAGCCGGTGGGGCCTGTGACGAGAACGAGGCCACGCGGCTTCTCCGTGAGCGTATGCAGAGCCCTGGGAATCCCAAGCTCTTCGAGGGTCTTGATGTCGGACGGGATGAGCCGGAAGGCGGCCCCGAGTGTTCCGCGCTGGAAGAAGACGTTGACGCGGAATCGTGCGAGACCAGGAATCGAATGTGCAAAGTCGATCTGGCGGTTGATCTCGAGCACCTTCTGCTGCTCCGTGGACAGGATGCGGTAGAGCATCTGATGGGTGTCCTCGGGGGAGAGATCCGGGACGTCCTGGTACCGCTCGAGGGAGCCGTGCACACGCATGGCGGGCGCAGAGCCCACAGTGATGTGCAGGTCTGACGCATTGCGCGTGACCATGCGCTCGAGCAGAGCGTCGATTGAGAGAAAGGCGTCCGCAGGCATTGACCCTCGGACGAGCTAATCGGCAGCGAACGGCAGTTCCTTAACCCCACCCAAAAGTCGCATCGGCGATCACTCAACCGGGGGGTGGGCCGACCCGCAGAGGATGACCGATAAACGACCCCGAGCCATCCGACGCATCCCCCAAGGAGGATCAACACAATGCTCTCCAAGCTTTCCAGCCGGCTTGCGCCGGCTTCTCGCGACGAAGGCTTCACGCTGATCGAGCTTCTCGTCGTCATCATCATCCTGGGAATCCTGTTGGCAATTGCGATTCCCTCGTATCTCAGCTTCCGGACGCGCGCGAACAAGTCGGCCGCCCAGGCCAACGT
>DATFXA010000135.1:0-6566 GCA_035258645.1 Gaiellaceae bacterium | reverse complement strand
GGATTCCAGGGATCCGCGACGCCGTCGCCGTTGGCGTCGACGCCCCAGCGTTCCCAGGTGCTTGGCATGAACTGCATCCAGCCGACCGCGCCGGCGGAGCTCGGGCCCATGTTGCGGCCGAAGTTCGACTCGACCTTGTTGATTGACGCGAGCACCTCCCAGGGAATCCCATAGGCTGAGCCGGCGCCCTGCCAGAGTGAGACGAGTTGCTGGAAGTTCAAGGCCTCCGGAGCAGCGGGCGGAGACGAGATCGACATCGGGATGCTCACCTGCCCGGGCTGATTTGGCACCGATGCGCTCGGCAGGCTCCCAGGCACCGAGGGAAGTACACGAAAGGTGTCGGCGCTCGCCGTACCAGCCACGCTCACGATGGCGAGCGCAAGCCCAACGAGAACACGCCTCATCACTCTGACCGCGCGATCCGCAGGCTTGGCATCGCCGGCTGCTCCTCCGCCGGAGCGGACTGCGGCAGCTCATCCTCCTTGGTGACTCCTGCGGATTGGCGCTTGAGCGCACGATCGAGTGCGACGAGGAAATCGTGCTGGGTCGTTGCGGCGTTGGCCGCCGTCTCGCGATCGATCTCGTCGGCGACGACAAGGTCGATCAGTGCCTGCTCGAAAGTCTGCATCTGGAAGAACGCGCCTTCCTCGATTGCGTCGGGGATTTCCTCGTTCTTGTTCTCGCGGATGAGGTCTGCGATCCGCGCGTTGTTCACCATCACCTCGACCGCCGCGATCCGACCTCCGTCCTTACGAGGCAGGAGCCGCTGGCTGATGATCCCGCGCAGAACACCGGCGAGGATCGAGCGGATCTGCGCCTGCTTGATGCCCGGGAAGAACTCGATCATCCGACCGAGCGTCTCCGCGGCGTCGATGGTGTGCATGGTCGAGAACACGAGGTGGCCGGACTCGGCGGCCTTCAGCGCCGTCTCGGCGCTCTCCGCATCGCGGAGCTCGCCGATCAGAATCACGTCCGGGTCCTGGCGCAGCGCCCGGCGCAGGGCAGCAAGGTAGGACTCGGTATCGATGCCGACCTCGCGCTGGTTGACGATGCAGTTGTGGTCGCCGTGGAGGATCTCGATCGGGTCCTCGACCGTGACGATGTGTTGCCGCCGCGTCTTGTTGATGTGGTCGATGATCGCCGCGAGCGTCGTCGTCTTACCGGAACCCGTGGCGCCTGTGACGAGGACGAGCCCGCGGTGCTCGTCGGCCATCGCCCTGACCCCCGGAGGCATCCTGAGGTCCTCGAAGCTCGGGACGTGCCTCGGAATGACGCGGAAGGCAAACGAGATCGAGCCGCGCTGGCGAAAGGCGTTGACGCGGAAGCGCGGCAGGTCGCCGCTCGTGTAGGCGATGTCGAGCTCGCCTGTTTCGTAGAAGGATTCGCGCCTAGCGGGCGTCAGCTCCGAAACAATTGAGAGTGCGGCTTCGAGGTCGGAATCGGTCAGCGGCGGATGGTCGGCGAGCGGCGTCAGCGTTCCGTCTGTTCGGATCACGGGGTACTGGCCCACCTTCAGGTGGACGTCGCTCGCGCCCTGTTCCACGGCACGCCGAAGGACCGCATTCAGCTCCATCCCGCTGCACATCGGCAGCGGACGCGAGCTGCTTTAGACGCCGAGCGCCTGGAGGACCCGCAGCGGCGCGCCTCTGAGACCGTGCGTATCGGAGGCGGTTTGCTCTCCGCGCACGATTGCCTGGAAGAGTCGCCAGGAGAGCTTCGTGGTCGCCACCCGGTACGCCAGCCCCGGGAAGCGCTCGAAGGCGAGCTTGGCTCGCCACGAGACGCTCTCCAGCGGCGCGAAGGTGGTCGCGAAGCGCTCCGCATAGGTCTCGAGGCCTGCGGCCCGCCCGTGAAGCAGGTCGAGCGTCGCCTCCGCGGCCAAACGGCCGCTGATGAACGCCTCGTACATCCCGTCTCCGGAGAGCGGATCGACGAGCCCGGCGGCGTCGCCGACCAACGCGACCCGGTGAAAGACGGGCCTGCGGGAGGCTCCGCGCATCGGCAACCGGTGACCGCGTAGGTCGTGAACGGTTGCCTCGTCGATCTCGAATGCCGAGCAGAGCTCGCGCAGCCGCTCGCGGAGCCGTGGCCCTTCGCTCTCCCAACCCCCCACGCCGACGTTGACGTGGTCGCCCTTCGGAAAGACCCAGGCGTAGCCGCCCGGAACGGCACCCAGCTCGACGACCGCGCGGCTGCTAAAGCGGTCGCGGGAGAGGTGCTTGTAACCTACGTTGCCTTCGAAGGCAACGCCGTACTCGTACGCCGGGAGGCCGAGCGACCGTGCGGTGACTCCGTTGGCGCCGTCGGCTCCGACCACGACCTCTGCCTCGAGCCGCTCGCCCGCGATCGTGACTGCTCCGCCCGGCTCGACGCCGGTCACCTTGACGCCGTCGCGGAACTCGGCCCCGACGGTTGCGGCCTGCTCGGCAAGAAAGGCGTCGAGCCGGCGCCGCTGCGTCATCAGAATGAGCGGCTCCTCGGCGCGAGCGCTCCAACGTTGGGCGTAGCGAAGGCCGAGCTCGAGCGTGTCGACTCGGTCTTCGACGACCGGCTCCACGGAGAACGGCAGCTCACGAACTGCGCGAATGGTGAGGCCCCCGCCGCAGGGCTTGTCGCGAGGGAAGCGCGCGCGGTCCAGTAAGCACACGCGCGCGCCCGCGCGCGCGAGGCGATAAGCCGTCGTCGAGCCGGCCGGCCCGGCGCCGACGACGATCACGTCGTAGCGCTTCACCGAAGAGATCGTAAACCGCGAATGAAAGTCCGGCGCCTTCGGCGCCCTGACGACTTTCAATCGGATCCTCTTCGGCAAGCGCTTGCGACCGCGCCGGCAAGGCGCCGCGGCGACAGGGCTAGAATGACCCGCTCCCGGGGGTGTGCCCGAGTGGCCAAAGGGAACGGGCTGTAAACCCGTCGGCTTAGCCTACGGAGGTTCGAATCCTCCCGCCCCCATCACCACCCGCTTGCTCTGCCGGGCACGACGGTGACATATTGGGCCGGGCAGGGACCCGTCAAAGGAGGACGAGATGGCAGACGCGAGTCTCTATGAACGGCTCGGTGGTGCATTCCCGATCGCAGCGGTGATCGACCGCTTCAGCGATGCGGTCGTGCGCAACCCGATCACCGGTCAAGGTTCGAAGGACCCCGAGCTCGACGAATGGAGCAGAGACGACCTGGACAGGCTTCCAGGGCTCAAATTCATGCGGACGCTCTGGGTCTGCGACATCGCGGGCGGCCCGCAGGTCTACGCGGGCACGAAGCCGGACAGCACCCCCCTTGGCCTGGAGGACGCCCATCGGGCACTGGAGATCTCGCCCGAGATCTTCGACGAGGTCGCCGCAGAGCTTGCGCGATCGCTCGACCACTTCAACGTGCCCGAGCCGGAGAAGGGGGAGGTTTTGGCTGCCTTCGCAGCGCACAAGGGCGAGGTGGTCGCGGGCTATGCGCACCAGTACTGAGCCCTAACTTACGAACGTCTCGTTTACCGGAGTAGCCATCGTCGCCGCGGCTGCGCTGGCGGCGCCGCTCGCGGTTGGGCTCTTCCCGCAGGTTCGGTTACCCGCGATCGTGCTCGAGATCGTGCTCGGGATCGTGATCGGACCGCAGGTCCTGGGCTGGGTTTCGATCGACACGCCGATCCGGGTGCTGAGCCTGCTGGGGCTCGCGTTTCTCCTCCTGCTTGCGGGCCTCGAGGTCGACTACGAGCGCCTTCGCGGTCGCGTCCTTCGCCTCACCGCCCTGGGGTACGCGGCCTCGTTCGCACTTGCGGTGCTGATCGGCCTTGGCCTTCATGCAGGCGGGTTGGTCAAGTCGCCGCTTCTCGTCGCCATCGCTCTCTCCGCCACGTCGGCTGGAATCGTGATTCCGGTCCTGCTCGATGCAGGCGAGGTGACCACGCGGTTTGGACAGTTGGTCGCCGCGGGTGTGTCGATCGCCGAGCTCGCGCCGATCATCTTGCTCTCGCTCTTCTTTTCGGAGAAGTCCGGCGGGGTCGGGGTGAAGCTGCTTCTGCTAGGCCTGTTTGGCCTGTTCGTCCTCACGGTCGGCCTCGTCGTCCTAGGCGTCGAACGCTCAGGGCGCATCTCGGCGACACTCGTCCGCCTGCAGGACACGACAGCGGAGATTCGCATCCGCGCGTCGTTCCTATTGCTCTCGGTCTTTGCCGTGCTTGCCGAGCGGCTCGGCCTCGAGGCGATTCTCGGCGCCTTCCTCGCGGGCGCGATTATCAAGCTCGTCGACCGTGACCAGATGATGACCCACCCCGAGTTCCACCGGAAGCTCGCCGCGGTGGGCTACGGCGTCTTCGTTCCGTTCTTCTTCGTCTCGACCGGCGTTAGCTTTGACCTGGACGCTCTCTTCTCGGACGCCACCAATCTTCTGCGCGTGCCGATCTTCCTGGCCGCCCTCCTGGTTGCCCGGGGCCTGCCTGCGGTCATCTACAGATCACTGGCCACCCGCACCCAGACGTTTGCGGCCGCGTTTCTTCAAGCGACCTCGATCAGTTTCCTCGTCGTTGCAGGTCGAATCGGGGTAGACCTGGGTCTCGTTCGCCCCGTTGTCTACGCGGCGCTCGTCACAGCCGGCCTGCTCTCGGTGGTGCTCTTCCCGGCAACCGCCTTGACACTGTTGCGTTCGCCGGAGCAGCCACACCCCCGGCTGCCCGGCTCGTCCGTCCGTGACGCGGTTACCTGACCCGTCGGAGCCCGAAGATTCGCCGGCCGTGGGCTTCCACCTCGGGAGGAGCCTCGGCGTCGAGCTCGACCTCGGCGGGCTCGCTGGTCCCGTGCTGCTTTACCGGGAGAACGAGCTGGAACCGTGCCCCGTGAGGGTCGACGTCCTCGTAGACAAGGTCGCCGTCGTGCGCGCGCGCGTACGACCGCGCGATCGCCAGACCTAGGCCTGTGCCGCCGAAGCGCTCGCGGCTACGGGTGAAGCGCTCGAAAAGCTGCGGAACGAACTGCGGCGGGACACCGTCGCCGTGATCCTCAACGGAAACCCGCAGATGGCGGTCATGCTGCACTGCGTCGACGTTGACGGGCGGCATGCCATACCGCAGCGCGTTCGCCACGAGATTGCCCACGATCCGATCGAGCGCGCCGGGATCCGCAGGCGCCTCTAGGCCGGGGTCGATCCTGACCTGAACGTCCTGCCTTCGCTCGCCCGCCACGGACGCCACGATCTCCTCGATCCGCTCGCGCAGGTTGATCTGCTCCGGCGAGATCGTGATCGCGTCCGCGTCGAGGCGCGAGAGGTCGAGCAGCTGCTCGACGAGCTTTGCCATCCGGTCGGCCTGGCGCTCGAGCGTGTCGCGTAGCTCGTGCCGCTGGCGGTCGTCGAGCTCGTCGCCGCGCCGATTGAGGGTCGTTGCGAGCCCGAGAATAGTCGTCACGGGCGTGCGCAGCTCATGCGACGCGAGCGCGATGAAGTTCGTCTTGATCTCGTCGGCCCGCTCGAGCGCGAGCCGCGCCTCGTGCTCGTGTTGGAACAAGCGGACACGGTCCAGCGCAAGACCGGTGAATGCGCCGACCGTCTCGAGTAGGCGGAGCTCTTCGCGCCCGAAGAACGGCGAATACGGCGATGCCCAGACAGTCAGCAGACCTGAAGGAATCTCGACTTCGAACTGCTGCGCGTCGCCGACGTGGACCGGCTCGAACTCCCCTTCGGCGAGACCGTATGACCCGATTAGATCGCCCTCGTTGTTTCGGAGACAAAGCGCGCGGGCACCGACGATGTCGGCCATCGGCCCCAGCACCCGCTGCGCAACTTCGGCTTGGCTGCGGCTCAGGGTGATCAGATCCCGAACAGCGTCCTGGACGCGCTCCTGTGCCGGCCTGCGCCAGACCATGCGGACGACCGCCGGAGGCGCCAAGGCGATGAGGAATGCGAGTGCGCTGGCGATCCCGAGCGCGGAGCTGACGAGCGCCAGGACGGAGTAGGTACGGCTGGTTGCGGCCGCAGCAAAAAGCGCGATCGTGAGCAGCGCTGCGGCGAAGGCGAGGATCCGCATCCGCCGGCGCGCGACAGCGGGCTGGCCGCGGCCGGCGCGCCAGAGTCGGGTCGCAGCGACGGATGAGAGCACGGTCCAGTGGATCAGGAAGGCGACGAGATAGGCGATGAACAGGCCAGATCGAGGCTCGCCCGGCTCGGGGATGTGCGGGAGCGCGAACGTCCACACGATCATCACCACCGTCATCAGCCCGAGCGCGCTTTCGAGACTCGACGTCGCCGTTCTGAAGACGGTTGTGAATCGGTACAGCAGGTAAGGAAAGAGCAGCAGGATCGCAATGTCGAGCCGCTGCAGGAAATTCTCCACGAAACCGCTCGGATGCTCGGGGACGATTTGGTGCTGTCCGAGCACGACGACGAGGCCGAGCGTCCCGAAGCAGAGCGCCGCCCAGGCTGCCGCTCGATCGCGCTGACGTCGCCACTGGTTGATCGTGACCAACGCCAGCACGACGTACGCCACAAGGCTGACGTAGCGCAGAATCTCGACCGCTAACCGCAAAGTCACCCCCTGGGCCGTGGCGCGCTGGACCAGACTGTACGCCGGGGGCCTCCAATTTGCACGT
>DATFXA010000134.1:0-5187 GCA_035258645.1 Gaiellaceae bacterium | reverse complement strand
CGGAACCCGATTCACCGCGCCCACGAGTACCTGACCAAGGACGCGCTCGAGACCGTCGACGGCCTCCTGATCCACCCGTTGGTCGGCGACACCAAGTCGGACGACGTCCCGGCCAAGACGCGGGTCGAGTGCTACCGCGTGTTGCTCGAGAACTACTACCCGCAGGCCCGGATCGTGTTGTCCGCCTTCCCGGCCGCGATGCGCTACGCAGGGCCGCGTGAGGCGATCTGGCACGCGATCTGCCGGAAGAACTACGGTTGCTCGCACTTCATCGTCGGCCGCGACCATGCCGGCGTCGGGGACTACTACGGCACCTACGATGCGCAGCTGATCTTCGACGAGTTCGAGCCGCACGAGCTCGACATAGAGCCGATGTTCTTCGAGCACGCGTTCTGGTGCAAGGTCTGCGGGCAGATGGCGACGCCGAAGACGTGCCCGCACGGAGGCGATGACCACGTCTTCCTCTCGGGCACGAAGGTTCGAGAGCTGCTCGCGGCCGGGGAGCTGCCGCCGGTCGAGTTCTCACGGCCCGAGGTGGCCGAGGTGCTGATCGAGGCTTACCGCACCCGGTGACCTGGCAGTTCACCCTCACGGGCCTGCTGATCGGCGCGCTCGTCGGAGTGACCGGGATGGGCGGCGGTTCCCTGCTGACGCCCATCCTCGTGATCGTGTTCGGCTTCAAGCCGACGTACGCCGTCGGCACCGACATCTTGCACGGCGCGATCTTCAAGTCCTTCGGCGCAGTCCGGATGCGTCGTCTCGGCACCGTGCACCTCCGGCTCGCGTTCTGGATGTTCCTCGGCTCGGGGCCGCTGTCCCTGCTCGGCGTTGCGCTCGCGACGTGGTTGACGAACACCTACGGGGACGGCGTGCAGTCGGTCGAGGCCTACGCGATCGGGGCTGCCCTCGTGCTCGGCGGGATCGGGCTCGTCGCGAAGACGCTGATCAAGCTCGGGATGCAGCCGGACGACGCGCCTTTCATCCTCACCCGCCGGGACCGCTGGATCGCGTTCGTGATCGGCGCCGTCTTCGGCTTCATCGTCGGGCTCACATCGGTCGGCAGCGGCACGTTCTTCGGTCTGGTGATGGTGCTCGTCTACCCGTTGACGATTCCCAAGATCGTCGGCACGGACGTCTTCCACGCGGCCGCGCTCCTCTGGGTTGCCGGCGCCGGCCACCTCATTGCCGGCAACGTCGACCTGCACGCGATGTCCTGGCTCCTGCTTGGCTCGATACCGGGAGTGCTCCTGTCCTCCAAGCTGACGCTGAGGTTGCCCGAGCAAGGGCTTCGGCTCGGCCTGGCCGGCGTGCTCGTGCTCAGCGGGATCAAGCTGATCGACCCGCCGGGGGCCAACTGGATCCTGCTCGGGGGCCTCTCGCTGTGCGCGCTGGCGCTGACGGCCTGGGGCTCGCGGGAGCTGAATGAACGGCGCCGCCTGGAGCAGCGCGCCCCAGTGACGGACCTTCCACTTCGTTAACGAGCCCACATCTAAACTCGCCGCACCTTGGCGCGTTTCCTGCCGGTCGTGCTCGTCGTCGGGCTGCTCGGCGGCTCGGCCGCGGCTTTTGCCGTCACCGAGCGGCTGAAGCTCGAGCGCAGCCCGATCTTCGGCACCCAGGTCGGCAAGGTGGTCTCGCCCGCGTCCGGTCGGCGGGTGAAGATCGGGTTCCGCGTCCGGACGTCGGACAGCCTCTCGCTTGCGATCGTCGACTCCCAAGACCGTGTCGTCCGGGCGCTGATCAGCTCGCATCACGTCCGGTCGGGACGTAAGCGATACACCTGGGACGGCCGCGACGACGCCGGCAACTCGGTCCCTGACGGCATCTACAAGCCGCGCGTCCACCTCGCGAGCGAGCACCGGACGATCCTGCTGCCGAATCCGATCGTCGTCGACACGAAGGTCCCGCACATCGCGCTGACGCGGACGAGCTTGACGGTCGTCTCGCCCGACGGCGACGCGCGAGACGACTACCTCACGGTCTTCTTCCACACGAGCGAGCCGGCGCGGGCCGTTCTGTTCGCCAACGGCCGCAAGGTCGTCAAGCTGAAGTCGTTCACCGCCCACTCGCTGAAGTGGGGCAGGCGGAACGGGATGCCCACAAGGCCGGGCGTCTACCGCCTCCGGCTGCGGGCGATCGATGCCGCGGGCAATCCCGGACCGCGGACGCGGATCTTCACGGTGCGGATCCGCTACATCGAGCTCGGCAAGCACGTGATCCGGGCGAAGGCGGGAGGCCGGATCGTCGTTCCGGTCTCGACGGACGCCCGCTCCTACTCGTGGAGGATCGGCTCCCGGCACGGGCGCGTCCGTAACAGCCGGCTCTCGATCGCGGCCGGAGCGCCCGGCCGCTACCACCTCGTCGTCTCCGAGCGCGGTCACAAGGCCCGTGCACTGGTCGTGGTGAGCCCGTGATCACCGAGCTCGCCCGTGCCGGCGGACCGGTCGCGGCCGCGGGGCTGGCGACACTCTACGTCGCCCCTCGCCGGGAGCTGCGTCTCGCCGGGCTCGCGGCCTGGGCACTCGGATGCGTTGCGCTCGCCTACTACCTGGCCCCCCACGGCCACAGGCCGCTACTTGCGGGCGCGGCCGTGGCAGGCATCGTGCTGGCCGCCGCGGGCGCGTACCTCTTGCTGCGCTGGCCGTGGCTGCTGGCGCTCGGCGCGCTCGCCTGCGTGCCCGCACGCATCCAGGTCACGATCGGCTCGACGCAGGCGAGCCTGCTCGTGCCGATGTACGGCGTCGTCGCGGCTGCTGCGCTGGCGTTCGCCTGGCAGCTACTCCGGCGCGACGAACGGGCCCGGGAGCTCGGCCCACTGGCGCTCCCGCTCGCCGCCTTCGTGCTTTGGAGCGGGCTCAGCCTCGCATGGTCGAACGACCTCCGCCAGGGCGCGATCGAGCTGCTCGCGTTCTACCTACCTTTCGGGTTGCTCGCTGTGACCCTCGCCCGGGTGCCCTGGCGGCGCGAGTGGCTCGCGGCGACCTGGGTGCTCCTGACGGGGATGGCGGCCGTCTTCGCGGTCATCGGCATCTACCAGTACGAGACGCGTGACGTCTTCTGGAATCCCAAGGTGCTGGTCGGGAACGCGTATGCGCCGTTCTATCGCGTCAACTCCGTCTTCTGGGACCCCTCGATCTACGGCCGCTTTCTCGTCGTCGCGATCCTGGCAAGCCTCGTGTTGGTCGTCCACGGCACCTCGCGCCGCCTGGTGCTGGCCGCTTCGGCCGCGATCGTGGTCACTTGGGTCGGGCTCGTCTTCTCGTTTTCGCAGTCGAGCTTTGCCGCGCTGGCCGTCGGCGTCGGCATCGTCGCCTGGTCCGCCTGGGGGCGAAAGACGCTGGCGCTGCTCGGAGTGGCTGCGGTGGTCGTGCTCGTCGCGGCGCTGGTGATGCCCAGCGCCCGCCACCACTCGCTCAACAGCGCCTCGGGTGGCCGGTTCAAGCTGGTCAAGAACGGGATCGCGATCGCGGTGCACCATCCGGTACAGGGCGTCGGCATCGGCGGCTTCAAGAAGGCCTACGCGGTCAGGACGGGGCTGAAAGGAAAGGAGCCGAAGGCTGCGGCTTCGCACGACACGCCGGTTACCGTCGCCGCCGAAACGGGCGTCGTCGGCGTGGCGCTCTTCGGCTGGCTGCTGATCGCCGCCTTCCTGCTCGCATTCCGAGGCCTGACGGAGAGCTTCGCCGGCCGCGTGTCCTTGATCCTAGGTGTCGTCCTGGCAGCGATCGGCGTTCACAGCCTCTTCTACAACGCCTTCTTCGAGGACCCGGTCGTGTGGGGCGTCTTCGGGCTTGCGCCCCTGGCAGCGGTCGCTCTCGCCCGGGAGCGCGTCAGCGAGCCGCGGTCACGAGCCGCCGCCCCACAGCCCGCAGTCGCCGCCGCTCCGCAGGCAGGTAGAAGCCGAGCGGAAGCAGGATGAGTGGGTAGGCGATCGCGAGCACCAGCGAGGGCGCCAGTGGAAGATGAAGTGCGCGCCCTGCGGCCGAGATCGCGATCGCGGAGCCACCGACGATCGCAACGCGCCGCCACTGATACGGCACCGGATAGACGCGCTGAGCATGGATCGCCATCAGCCCGAACATCGCTCCCATCGACGCCGCCGTGGCGATCGCGGCGCCGATCATTCCGTACGGCGGGATCAGGGCGAAACAGAGGCCGACGTTGATCACGGCTGCAGCACCGGCGACCACCCAGTTGAACTGCGTGTAACGAGCCCGGCCGATTCCGATCGCGACGACCGTGTAGGCGCCCCAGGCGACCGCGCTGAACGAGAGCAAGCCGACGACTCGCGCCCCCGAGTAGAACTCCGGCCGGGCGGTCAGCAGTCGCACGATCCAGGGCGCGAGCAGAGCGAGGCTCAGCGAGGCCCAGCAGGTGACGAAGAGGACGTAGGTGAGCACGTACCCGTAGGTGCGGCGGGCTTCGTTCTCGTCCTCGATGGAGTATGCGAAGGCCGGCCAGGCGAGGCGGAAGGCGGTCAGCAGCAGCAGGGTCGCCGAGGCGATCCGGACGCCGATCGAGTAGTGGCCCACCTCGGCCTGGCCCCAGTACCTGGCGATGAAGACGCGGTCGATGAAGTTGAGCGTCCAGATCGCGAGCTGGGCCGGGACGAGTGGCAGCCCGAACCGGTTCATCGCCCGGAAGAGCCTCCTGTCGAACTCGAGCCCGAGCTGGTAGCGGCGGTAGCCCAGCAGCACGACATAGACCGTGAGCGTCCCGATCCAGTTGCCGACGATCACGCCCATCGCGCGCTGGTGGAAGTGGACGACGAGGACCACGGTCGCCCCGACCGTGATCAGGAGGTTCGCGATCGTCGCGATGCTGAAGAGGACGGGCCGCTCCTCGACGCGGAAGAGCGACGTCAGCTGCTCATAGTTCAGCTGCGCCCAGAGCCCCACGAAGGCCGCGCGAACGAGCCAGGCCTGGCCGGGGCCGAGCGCTAGCGCCTGGGCGATCGGCTCCGCCGCGATCCAGCCCGCGGCGAGCCCAAATGTGGCGCTCGCCATCGTGAACCAGAACGACGTCCGTACGACGCGGACTCGGTGCGCCAGATCGGTGGAGTCGAAGTAGAAGCGGAAGAATGCGCTCGAGATCCCGAGCCGCAGCAGGACGACGAGCACCGCCGTCAGCGCGGTCAGCGTCTCGACCCGTCCGTAATCGCGCCCATGCAGGTAGCTCGTGTAGAGC
>DATFXA010000133.1:0-2322 GCA_035258645.1 Gaiellaceae bacterium | reverse complement strand
CCAGGGAGGCTCGCACCCTCGATCAGGGCGAGCAGCCGCGCAAGCGGCGTCCGGAGCTCGTGTGAGACGGCGGCCGTGAAACCGACTCTCAGCTCTCTGTATGGGTCCCGGTTCACCCTCAATAAGGTAGGTGCGATGGCCAAGGTCCTGATCATCGAAGACGACGACGTGATCGCCTCGAGCATGGCGCAGCATCTCTCGGGCGCCGGTTTCGACCCCGTCACCGTCGGCCGGGGCGAAGTTGGCCTGGCACGTCTGCGCTACGAGGCGCCCGACGTCCTCGTTCTCGACCTGATGCTCCCCGGCCTCGACGGCTGGAGCCTGATCGAGTCCGCACGTGCCGAGGGGATCGGGACTCCGATCATCGTCGTCAGTGCCCGCGGAACGGAGCACGACCGCGTGCACGCCCTTCAGATCGGAGCCGACGACTACCTGGTGAAACCGTTCTCGATGAAGGAGCTCGTCGCGCGCGTGCAAGCCGCGGCCCGGCGAGGCGTCCGGGCCCAGCCCGAAGAGCGCGGCGACGCGATCGAGATCGAGGAGCTGCGCATCGACCCCCGCGAAGTCCAGGCCTACGTCGACGGTGAGAGCGCCGAGCTCACGCCGACCGAGTTCCGTCTCCTCTACGCGCTTGCACTCGACCGCGGTCGCGTCACCACCCGCGACGAGCTGCTGCAGAAGATCTGGGGACGGCGGGAGACCCACCGCGACCGTACCGTCGACGTCTTCGTCAGGCGTCTCCGCGACAAGATCGACCGGATCGCGCCGCGCCATACGTTCATCCAGACGCGGTACGGCGTGGGGTACAAACTGGAGCCCCTCGAGAAGGAGCCTTCGGCCGCGGAGTAAGATCAAGGGGCAATGCGCACGATGAGGGCTGTCCACGACGAGAGCTGTTCGGTCGCGGCCTGCGCGGAGATCATCGGCGCGAAATGGACCGCCTTGCTCGTCCACGACCTCTCTGAAGGCCCCCGCCGCTTCTCCGAGCTCGAACACTCGTGCATCGGGATCAGCCCGCGCACGCTGTCGGAACGCCTCCGCGCGCTGGAGGAGGAGGGCATCGTCGAGCGGCATAGCTATCCGGAGTCGCCCCCTCGCGTCGAGTACGAGCTCACGAGCAAGGGCGAGGCGCTGCTGCCGATCATCGCCGAGATGCGGCGCTTCGGGCACTCATGGCTCGTCGACGACGAGCCTGCGGTCGTCTAGCCCTTAAAGCTTCGCGAACTCCGTGTACAGCTCTGCCGCGGCCTTGACCCCGAGCGGCACGTATTCGGCGAGCAGGTTCTCGTTCGGCGAGTGGATGTTCGAGTCTGGCAGCGCGAAGCCGGTCAGGATCGTCGGAATGCCCTTGTCGGCGAGCGCTGGAACGATCGGCAACGTGCCGCCGCTGCGCACCAGCAGCGGCCGGCGGCCAAGCACGCGCTCGAAGGCGTCGAGGCCAAGCTGCACAGCCGGCGAGCCCGGATCGACGAGCCCGGCCGGGGACATGGAGAGCCTCGTGATCTCGAGCTCCGCACCTTCGGGCGCCGCCTCGCGTAGCAGCTGCTCGGCCTCGTCGGCGATGCGGTCGGGATCCTGCCCTGGTGCGAGCCTGATCGAGAGGTTCGCCTGCGCTTCGACAGGAAGGACCGTTTTCTGGAGGACCGGCGACCCGCCGTCGATGCCGTTCACGTCGAGCGCGGGCTCGGCGAAGGTCCGGAGATAGAACTCCTCCGCGGCCTTCGGGTCCATCGGTCGCGCGCCCTGGCCCTCGAGCTCGTCTGCGCCGGGCGTCAGCTCTGCCCAGGCGGCAAGCTCTTCCTCGCTCGGCGGAGCGATGCCTTGTCGTAGCTGTTCCGGGAGCCGGCCCTCGTTCGCGATGACGGCGTCGAGCGTGCTCACCAGAGCGTGCACGGCGTTCAGGGCGGCGCCCCCGAAAATGCCAGAATGGAGGTCGCGGACGCCAGTTCGGAGCTCGATGTGGAAGTAGATCAGTCCGCGGACCGAGAGGTTGAACAGCGGCACGTCGCGCTTGAGCATCGCCGTGTCGAAGATGATGCAGGCGTCGCCTCCGCGTTCGTCCGCGGCCAGGAAGTCGACGATCGAATGGCCGCCTGTCTCCTCCTCTCCGTCGCAGCAGATCCTGAGGTTGACCGGCAGCGCGTCCCGGGACCGGAGCTCCGCAGCCGCCTTCAACAGCATGTACAGCTGTCCCTTGTCGTCGGCGATCCCGCGTGCGTAGAGGCGTCCGTCGCGGAGGGCCGGCTCGAAGGGATCGGATTCCCACAGGTCGAGCGGCGCCGGCGGCTGGACGTCGAAGTGGCCGTAGCAGATGATCGTCGG
>DATFXA010000132.1:0-7589 GCA_035258645.1 Gaiellaceae bacterium | reverse complement strand
GCGACGGCAAGCACTCGTGCATCGAGTGGGATCTCCTCACCACGCCGGCCGCAGGGATAGCCGCGGCCATCCCAGTGCTCGTGGTGGAAGAGCACGGCCGGGATGACGAAGCGAAAATCAGGTTGACGGGCGAGGATCCGCATTCCGGCGGCCGGATGGCTCCGGATGGCCGCATACTCGCCGTCGCTCAGCCGCCCCGGCTTGTCCCAGATCGTGTCTGCGATCGCGAGCTTCCCGACGTCGTGGAGAAGCGCGCCGATCCGCAGGCGGCGGATCCGGACGGCGCTCCAGCCGAGCTGCAGCGCAATCGCCTCTGCAAGCCTGCTGACGCGCGACCCGTGGCCCTCCATGTAGGGACGGGCATCGATCGCCTCGCAGAGCCCCGACAACATTGCCACGGCTCACACATTTCAACTCGCCGGGGCTTAACCCTTCTCAGGCGCTCGCTTGCGACGCCGACCAGTGCGGAGCGCCTCAGGCCTCCGTTTCGGCGCCGAGCAGCCGCCGTCGAATGAAGCGGACGACGAACGCGCCGACCACGAGCAGAACGAAGATCGCGGCGCCGGCGATCAGCCCGTAGCGCGCGATCGCCGCAGCCGCCGCCTCGCCCGCGTAGTAAGCGACGAGCCCCACCGCGACCGCCCACGCGATCCCGCCGGCGGCGTTCCAGAGGAAGAACTGCCACCATTGCATCCGGCTGATGCCCGCGATCCACGCGGCGGTCACCCTCAGCACGGCGATGAAGCGCGCGAGGAAGATGGTCTTGCCGCCGTGGCGCTGGAAGAAGCGCTCGGACCACGGCAGCACGCGCGAGGCGTGCCGGTCGACGAGGCTCGACTTCTGCAGGAGCTTGCGGCCGCCGACGCGGCCCACCCAGTAGCCGACGTTGTCGCCGATGATCGCGGCCACGGCCGCAACCGAGATCACCGCTGCGATGCTCATGTCGCCACGGGAAGCGAGCACCCCTGCGGCCGCGAGCGCGGTCTCGCCCGGGAGCGGGATGCCCGCCGACTCCATGGCGATCAGAAAAAAGAGAATGAAAAGCCCGTAGTCGCGGACGAGTGACTGCATGGTCAGCGAACGTGGTAGGCCATCAGCACAGCGTCGACGTACTCTCCCCCGCGCCGAAAATGGTCGCGCCGCAGGCCCTCGCGCTCGAACCCGAACTGGTCGTAGAGCCTGATCGCCGGCTCGTTGTGGGGGAAGACGTGCAACTCGAGTTTTTCGATCTGGCTTTCCCGGGCCCATTCGACGGCCTGCTCGAGCAGCCTTCTGCCGATGCCCTGACGCCTGTGCCCGGCCGCCACCATCAGGCCGAGATCGGCCACGTGATGGCTCGCCGGGTGGGAGTCGCGAGCGAGCGAGAGCCGGCCGACGATCCCGCCCTGGTTCTCGGCCACGAAGACCGCGGCGTGAGGGGAGCGCCGGACGGCGCGCAGGTACCGCCGTTCCTCCCCCACGTTGCGCCAGTCTCCCTCGGTGATCAACCAGGCCTCGGGCTCGGAGCTGACCGCGCGGCCAAGCTCGACGAGAGCAGCGGCGTCGGCGGGTACGGCGCGCCGAACGATGAACCCGGTCACACGACGACCACGCCGTGGCCGGCGCGGCGGGGATCGCCGGCGGCGGCGAGACTGCCGTCTTCCAGGAGCTCGACCGCAGCCGCGCCGCCGAAGTAGAGGTTCTGTCGCTGCCAGCGCACCAGCTCGTAGCCCCACTGCTCGAGCCTGTCGAGCTCGGCAGGGTCGGAGCCGCCCTCGCAGTGGAGCAGCGGCTCCTCGAGATGCACGCGCGGCACGTCGATTGCCTGACGGACGTCCATTCCGTGAATGACGGCGTTGAGGACGATCTGCAGGATCGCCCCGCGCAGCCGCACCGAGCCGGCGCTGCCGACGACGAGGCGAGGCCGACCGCCTTCGAGCACGAGCGACGGCGCCATCATGCTCGTCAGGCGCCGGCCCACCGCGGCGCTCTGGTTGCGGGGCCCGACCGGGTTGAGGTCGTACTCGCCGAGCATGTTGTTGAGGTGGATGCCCGTCCCGGGAACGATCACCCCCGCGCCCGACCCGGTGGACGCGGTCAGCGAGGCGGCGTTGCCGGCGGCGTCGACGGCCGAGATGTGGGTCGTTCCGGGCGCGCCCGCCCGCTCGGCCCTGCCGGCCTCGCGGGCCTCGATCCGCTGCGCCGCTGCCTCGACGCCCGCGAGCAAGCGGTTCGCCAGCCCGCCGCGGTGAAGGTCGCTTTTGAAGCTACCACCGCGGGCACGCGTCTGCTCTCGCATGATCTCGGCCAGCCGTGAGATCGCCTCGGCGCTCCCCGGCGGTCCGCCGGGCCCGAGCCGCGAGATCAGTTGGAGGGCGTAGGCGATCAGGATCCCGCCCGATGACGGTGGCGGGTTCGAGACGAACTCGTGCCCGTCGAAAAAGGTTCGGATCGGCCGCCGCGAGATCACGCGGTACTCCGCGAGATCCTCGAGCGTGAGGCTGCCGCCCTCGGCTTGAACGTGCTCGCTGACGAGACGCCCCAGCTCACCGCCGTAGAAGGCAGACGCGCCCTCCTCGGCCAGGAGGTCCAGGGTGTCCGCGAGCTTGGGCATCAGCAGCCGGTCTCCCTCGACGAGCCGCTCGCCTTCGGGGCCGAAGATCTCGCGACCCGTCTCCGTGCGCCGGAGGATCACGTCGAGGATGTCGTGCAGATACGCCTGGGGCTCGGTCAGCACGTGGCCCTCGCGCGCGACCGCGATCGCGGGCTCGAGCAGCCGCCGCCAGGGCAGGCTCGCGTAGGCCCGGTATGCGGCCTCGAGCCCGGCTATTGCACCGGGAACGCCGACCGAGGCGGCGCCGATTCGGAAGACCTGCGAAGTCCCTCGGTCGAAGACGACGTCGACCGCTTCCATGTCGCCCGGCGGGCGAGCGAGGCCGTGTCCCGGGATCGCGATGAAGAAGTCGTGCAGGCGAACCCTTCCAGTCGACGACTGGCGGACGAGAAGGAACCCGCCTCCGCCCGGGCTCGTAAGCGTGCTCTCGACGACCCACGACATGAAAGCCGCCGCGATGCACGCGTCGACGGCGTTCCCGCCTTCTCTCAGCACCTCGGCACCCGCCTCGGCGGTGAGCGTGTGCCCGGCCGCCACCGCGCCCCTCATGCCCCAAGCGTAACGACGCACCAGGCAGGTAAGCCCGGGCCGCCAGACGCAGGAGCCGCCGAAACCTCCGCAGTCGTCGTTATCGTGCGCGGAAGTGCACGCTCGCGTCACCCCGCTTGCGCGCGAAGCTGTTCTCTGCGCAGCGGCCGCCGCCATTCTCGCGTCGCTGCTTCTCTGGCTTGCACCGCCGGGGGCCGACTTCGCGGCCCACGCCTACCAGCGAAGCGCGTTCCTGCAGCACGGGTTCGCCCTCTGGAACAACTTCTGGTACGCGGGCCGGTACAGCTTCATCACCTACAGCCTCATCTACTACCCGCTGGCCGCGCTGATCGGGATCAAAGCTCTCGCGGTCGTCACCGTGGCTGTGGCGGCGCTCGCCTTCGCCGTCGTTCTCGAACGCGAGTGGGGGTCGGCGGCGCGCTGGTCGAGCTGGACCTTCGCCGTCGTCTGGGCGGGAATCGTCCTCTCCGGCGCATTTCCGTTCGCACTCGGTACCGCGCTCGCCCTGCTCGCCCTGTGGGCGCTCCAAAAAGGCTCCCGCTGGCTGTTCGGAGCGCTCGCCGCGCTGACCGCCGCCGCCAGCCCGGTGGCCTTCCTGCTCCTCGCGCTCGTGCTCGCCGGCATCGGAGTTGCGCGCTGGCGAGAGGGCAGGAAGCTCCTCGTGCCGGCGGCGATCATCGTCGGGATGGGCGCCACCGAGGCGGTCCTCTGGCGCCTGTTCGCGGACGGTGGCCGCTACCCGTTCTCTGTGCAGGAGCTCATGGCCGCCTGCGTCTTCTGCCTCCTCGGGGCCGCCGTGACCTGGCAGGTCGAGGGAGCGCGCTCGCTGCGGTGGCTGTTCGTCGTCTACCTCGGCGCCTGCCTGGCGGCCTTTGCGATTCCCTCGTCGCTCGGCGAGAACATCGACCGGCTGCGCTACGTCGCCGTCCCGGTCGCGGTCCTCGCGCTTTCGCTCCGCCACTGGCGACCGCTGCCCGTCGCAGTCATCACGCTTGGGCTCGCCGCATCCTGGAACGTGACCCCGCTGGCCTTCAGCTTCGTCAACACATCCGAAGACCCGGCCTCGTCGCAATCGTACTGGCGGCCGGCGATCGAGTACCTCAACCGCCACCTGGGCAAGTCGTACCGGGTCGAGGCGGTCGACACGGTCGGGCATTGGGACGCCGTCTACCTGCCTCGCGCCGGGATACCGCTGGCGAGAGGGTGGTTCCGCCAGAACGACTACCCGCAGAACCAGCTGCTCTACAGCGACGACGGGCTCAGCCCGAGCGCGTATCTGCACTGGCTCCGCTCGCTGGGCGTACGCTACGTCGTGCTCACGGACGCGCCGCCCGACTACAGCGCCCGCAACGAGGTAAAGCTGCTGGACAGCGGCAGATCAGGCCTGGCGAGGGTGCTCAAGACCGAGCACATCCGGATCTACGCTGTCCCCTCGCCGCGGGCCCTGATCACCGGGCCCGGCCCTGCCAGGGTCGTCGGGCTGACGGAGAGTCAGGTGATCGTGCGGGCATCGAAGGCCGGCACGTACAGGCTCGCGATCCGCTACTCGCCGTACTGGATGGCCTCGAGCGGCTGCCTCGACCCGGGGCCGGACTCGATGATCCGCCTACGGATACCCGCAGCGGGCACCGTCAAGTTGAGCATCCATGTCAACGCGCGACGGGCGCTGGACGCCTTCGCGGGCCAGCGACCACAGACCTGTAGCAGCTAGGAGGGCTTGGCGAGATAAGGTCCGTGCCGCCGGGGTCCGTTATTGCGCCAACCCCTCCTAGATCGCCGCCGCAAGCGCGCTCATGACGTCGTGCATCACGGTCGCCCGACTGTTGCCGGCACGGAAGTCGTACTCGCCGAATCCCGCGACGCCGATCCGGGCTCGTTCCTGGACATACGTCGCCCGCCAGGCGTTGACCTGCGGGCGCGGCCAGTCGTGGATGTTGCCGCCGAGGCTCGGGGCAGGGGCGTAGCCCGGCGTCATTCCCGGTACGTATCGGCGTCCGAGCGAACGCCGCACGGGCCCTCCGGCGGCAAGTGCGCGCTGCCCGACCGCGTAGGCTTGGGCGGCCGCGCGGGGATCGCCGTCGAACGGCGCGTACTCCTCCCCGACATAGGCCAGGGCAGCCTGGCTCAGCGTCCGCCAGAACGTGGTCAGCTCCGGGGTGATCGCGAGGCGCGCGATCCCGAGGGCCGAATGCGCGACCCAGACAAATCCGCGCATCGGCACATCTCCGAGGACGGAACGTCCCTGCAACATGCCGCGGAGGACACCGCGGGTGAACTCACGGATGGGACGGCCCGCAGACGGCGCGGCCGAGGTCGGAACGATCTCGTCGAGCTGCCATGCGTCGATCTCCGCCCCTGCATCCCCGGCGGCACGGATCGCATCGCGATAGCGGGCACCGAGCTCGACGCCCCAGGCGACTCGCGCGGAGGTCGAGCCGAGCTGGGCCAGCGGCGGGACCTGGCCGCCGAGCCGCTTCGGCACGAGCGGCTGCTGGTCGGGCGGCAGACGACGCTGCTGCCGGTACCACTCGTTCGTCAGCGCGAACATAGGCGCATAGCGGCCTTCGGACAATTCCGCCACCTGCGAGGCGACTTGTACGCTCGGGCCGTAGCTGCCGACGTAGGCGGGGACGTCGGCGGGCAGGTGCGCTCGGCTGACGGCCGTAAGCAGATTCGGGACGTCCTTCGGCTCGAAGTACGTCAGCAGGACGAGCTTCGACAGCGCTACGCCGTCACGAGGCGGCGCTTGCGCGGCCGGCCGAAGAGGGCTTGGCGACACGGCGAGCCCGCTGAACCCGGTTCCACGATGAACAAGGCGACGCGCATCGGTTACGTCTGCAGAAAGCTCGGGGGCTCGAGCGAGTCGTCGGAGAGCGGCCGCTCGCCGAAGACGCGCTGCCGGGCGCCCTGGAAGCCGAAGCCGGTCGCGATCACCGTCACCCAGACCTGACCGGTGAGACGCTCGTCAACGGTGGCGCCGAAGATGATGTTCGTCTCGTCGGTCGAAGCCGCGCGAATTACTTCGGCGGCTTCGTTGACCTCGTAGAGCGAAAGGTCGTCTCCACCGGCGATCGAGAGCAGGATGCCCTTGGCGCCAAGGATCTGCTGGTTGATCAGCGGCGAGCGGAGCGCCCGCTCGGCAGCCTCGCGAGCCCGGTTCTCGCTGGTCGAAAAGCCGATCCCCATCAGGGCCGTTCCGGCGTCCTTCATGATCGTCCGGACGTCGGCGAAGTCGAGGTTGATGAGACCCGGCAGCGTGATCAGGTCGCAGATTCCCTGGACGCCCTGCCTGAGCACGTCGTCGGCGATCCGGAAGGCATCGAGCATCGACGTCGACTTGTCGAGCACCTCGAGCAGGCGCTCGTTCGGGATCACGATCACGGTGTCGCAGTTGCGGCGGAGCTCTTCGACGCCCTGCTCGGCGGTACCCCGCCGGCGCGTGCCTTCGAAGCGGAAGGGCGTCGTCACGATTCCCACGGTCAGCGCGCCGAGCTCGCGGGCGATCCGCGCGACGACGGGCGCCGCCCCGGAACCGGTGCCGCCACCCTCGCCGGCCGTGACGAAGACCATGTCCGAGCCGCGAAGCGCGTTCTTGATCTGGTCGTAGGCCTCCTCGGCGGCGCTGCGCCCAAGATCGGGGTCGGCGCCCGAGCCCAGCCCCTCGGTCAGCTCGCGGCCGATGTGGATCTTGACCGGCGCGTCGCTCATGCGCAGCTGCTGGATGTCGGTGTTGACGGCGACGAACTCCACCTGGGCGAGCCCGGCGTCGATCATCCGGTCAACGGCGTTCAGGCCTGCGCCGCCGACGCCGACCACCTTGATGACTGCGAGGTAAGCGGCGGTCTCGCCGCGCGGAACGCGATGCAGTCTCGGGGCCTGTTCGGGGAGCGGCTGCAGCATCGGTGGCGGCTCGGGTACGGACTCGAGACGCAAAGGCTCAGGGGCAGGCTCGGGCTCTGGCACAGAGGCAACGACTGCTTCCTGCTGACCCTGGGCGAACTCCGGAACATGCTCGACTGTCTCTTCCTGTGGCTCAATCGCCTCCTGCGGCGGGCCCGCCTCAGGTTCGGCCTCGGCCTTTCCGGCCTGCTTCTGAGCAGCCTCGGTTGCGCGGAAGAGCTCCGCGAGTGGGCCTTCACGCATGCTCGCGCGGCGCCGCGCCATTCAGAACCTCCTTCGCCAGCTTGCGGTAGGCCTCGGCGGCCTTACCTTCCGGGTCGTACTTGAGCACCGAGCTGCCTTTCACGGGCGCCTCGGCGTAGCGGATGGTCTTTCGAATCCTCGTTCCGAAGACGAGGTTGCCGAAGTTCTCCTCGAGGATCTCGACCGCCTCACGCGAGTGCAGCGTCCGCTTGTCGTACATCGTCGGCAGGATGCCCTCGATCCCAACGTCGGGGTTCAAGTTCTCGCGGATCATCGAAAGCGTGTTCTCGAGCTGGACGAGGCC
>DATFXA010000131.1:0-11181 GCA_035258645.1 Gaiellaceae bacterium | reverse complement strand
AGGCACTTGGCGGGACGGTCGCCGCCGCGATCGGGCCCTCGATCGGGCCCTGCTGCTACGAAGTGGGCGAGGAGGTCGCTGAGCCGTACCGCGAGCGTTTCGGCGCCGGGATCATGGAGGGCCGCAACCTCGACCTCCGGCGAGCCGCCGAGCGAGAGCTGCGCGAGGCCGGCGTCACGCAGATCGAACGCTTCGACCTGTGCACCGCTTGCAATCCGGAGCTCTTCTTCTCTCATCGCCGCGACGGCAAGCCGCGCGGGGTGCAAGGGGTCGTGGCCTCCGTCACGGGAGACGTTCGATAGCGGCTGGACGACGCAATCGCGGGGACCGACTCAGTGGCTGACCAATCCGGACGCGCAGCGTTGTCGCCTGACGAGGTTCGCTCGCGCTACGAGCGAATCCGCGGCGCGGTCGGCGATGAGGTCACGATCGTCGCTGCGACGAAGTACGTCTCGGTCGGGGAGCTCGCAGTGCTGGTCGAGGCCGGCATCGAGGTCGTGGGAGAGAACCGCGCCCAGGACCTCGAAGCCAAGCACGCCGCATACGGGGACGCCTTCCGGTGGCACTTCATCGGGCACCTCCAGAGCCGCAAGGCAAAGATCGTCAATGCGGCCTGCGAGCTCGTCCACTCGTTGTCGTCGGAGTCGGCCGCCCGGCGCCTGGAGATCCCGGCGCTGATCGAGGTCAACCTCTCGGGCGAAGAGACGAAATCCGGCGTCACCGAGGCCGAGCTCGACGGCCTGATCGCGGCCTATCCCGACGTGCGGGGGTTGATGACGATGCCGCCCGAAACGAACAACCCGGAAAGCTCGCGCCCGTACTTCCGGCGGTTGCGTCAGCTCGCGGTCGAGCGAGGCCTGAAGGATCTGTCGATGGGCACGAGCCAGGACTACCGAATCGCCGTCGAGGAGGGCGCGACCCTGATCCGGATCGGCTCCGTTCTCTACCGCGGTTAGAATCCCGCTGGAAATGGCCTTCGGAGACGTCTGGAACCGCACGCTCGTCTACTTCGGAATCGCCGAAGAGGACGACGAATGGGACGAGGACGGTTACGTCACCGAGGAGGAGCTCGAGCGCACGTACAGCGAGCGCCCGAACGTCCGGCGGCTCACGCCACGCGGCAGACGCCAGGAGTTCGACGACTGGACCGATCCCGACGCCGATGAGCGGACGGCCGTGGCCAGGCCGAGACGCCGTGAGCGACGCGCCGAGGTCGCCTCGATGCCGGGCCCGACCCCGGTGCCATCGGTCCGAGTGCACCTCGTCGTCCCGCAAACGTTCCAGGATGCCCAGCAGATCGCCGACCGGTTCAAGGACGGGATCCCGGTGATCCTCAACCTGCAGGGGGCCGACCAGGAGCTTTCGAAGCGCCTGATCGACTTTACGAGCGGGCTCACGTACGCGCTCGACGGCGGCATGCAGCGCGTCGCGGACAAGGTCTTCCTGTTGACGCCTCGAAACGTCGAGGTCTCCGCCGAAGAACGCGCCCGCCTGCTCGAGAGCGGCGGCTTCTTCAACCAGGCCTAGGAGCGGGTCGCCCGGGCGTAGGAACGGCGCCGCCCGAGCCGAACCTAGCCGCATGGGCTTGAGCCCTCACTCCGTCGTGCTCTTCGACGCAGCGTCGTCGGCGAACCGCTTCATCGACGACTTCATCTGGGTCTACATCCTCCTGATCTTCATCTACGTCCTGAGCTCGTGGATCCGGATGCCGTACTCGCCCTGGCTCCGGCGGATTCAGGACTTCCTGCGCGACGTCTGCGAGCCGTACCTGCGCATTTTTCGCCGCGTCCTGCCCTCGTTCGGACCGCTCGACCTGTCGCCGGTCGTCGCGGTCATCTTCCTGGTCATCTTGATGCGACTGATCGACGCGATCTTCAACAACGTCTGACCCGAGAAAGGAGAGCCGCAATGGCCTACACGCCCGTCGAACTGAGACATGTCCGCTTCAAGCGCGCCTTATTCGGCTACCAGCGCACCCCTATCGATCGTACGATCGAGGAGGTCGCCGACTCGTTCGAGACTGTCTGGCGTGAGCGGGCCGACTACGCGGACCGGATCGAGCAGCTCCAGGGCGAGCTCAAGCGGCACCGCGAGCTCGAAGCGCTCTTGCGGACGACGCTGACGGGCGCTGAGCGGACCGCACACGAGCTGAAGGACCAGGCTCGGCGCGAAGCCGCGCTCGTGCTCGAGGAGGCACACGCGGAAGCGCGGAAGATCACACGCGACGCGCTGGCCGACCGGGAGCGTCTTGGAGCCGAGACCCATCGGATCAGGGCACTGTTGGCGGCGGCGCTCGACGCGGTCGACGACGCGGAGGGGGAGACCCGGGCCGAGGCAGCGTAAAGGGCAAACCTATACTGGGCGAATGGACGCCCCTTCTACCCGCTTGCGCGTGCGCGTCTCTCCTGGCGCGCGCTCGAACGCGATTGTGGGCAGACACGGCGAGGGGTGGAAGGTTCGTGTGACCGCCGCGCCTGAGGGGGGCAAGGCAAACGACGCCGTTCTCAAGCTGTTGGCCAATCGCCTCGATCTGCCCGGGAAGAGCTTGACTCTCGTTTCAGGGCCTTCGAGTCGCGACAAGATCGTCGAGCTCCACGGGCTTGACACGGCGGAGGCCGAGCGCAGGCTCGGCCGATCCTGACAAGAGGGGTGAGCACCCAGATCGACACGGGGCATTTCCGCGCGCGGCTCGAGGCCGAGCTGGCCAAGGCGCGGAGCGCGATCAAGTACCTTCACAAGGAGAATCCCGGTGCGATCGAGGACATCACCGGCGACCTCGCGATGGGGCCCGGCGACAACCACCTCGCCGATCTCGCGACCGACACGATCGACCGTGAGATCGACGACACCCTCGAGGAGAACTCCGCCAACATTGTCCGTGAGATCGAGTCAGCACTGATTCGAATCGACGACGGGACCTACGGCTTGTGCACTGCCTGCGGCAAGCCGATCGAGCCCGAACGGCTCGAATACCTCCCGTGGGCGACCCAGTGCGCGGCAGACGCGCGGGGGGCCCGCGGATGAGGTCCGATGCTGTGAGCGATGCCCTGGACGAGCCGCGGGCAGTTGACGTGCGCGTGGGCTCCTCGACCGACGCCTTGACCCCCATCTCCGTGGCGACGCGCTCGCTTGCTGCGCGCTGGCCACAATGGATCGCCCTCGGGCTGGTCGTAGGCGCGGCGGTGCTCGCAGACCAGGTGACCAAGCACATCGTCGCCGGGCAGCTGGCACTGGACGACTCGGTACACGTCCTCGGGCCGTTCTCCATCCACCACGTCCAAAACTCGGGGATCGCCTTCGGCCTCTTCGCGAACTCGACCACGCTCGTGACGGCGCTGACGGCGCTGGCGGTCGGTTGGATGCTCGTCTTCTTCGCTCGGTCCGGCGCTCGCCATCCCGTGTTGCCGATTGCGCTCGGGCTGCTGATCGGCGGAAGCTCGTCCAACCTGGTCGACCGCATCCGGCTGGGGCACGTGACGGATTTCCTCGACTTCCGCTACTGGCCGGCCTTCAACCTCGCCGACACGTTCATCGTCGTCGGCGTCGGCATTCTTTTCGCCGCGATTGTGCTCGGCGAGACCCGCCACTGAGCGTCACGATTCGCGTTCCGGAAGCCGCGGCCGGGGAGCGGCTCGACCAGTTCGTCGCAGCGCTGCCGGAGATTTCCTCACGTGCCGAGGCCGAGCGTCTCGTCGCCGGCGGGGGGGTCCGGGTTGACGGCGAGACGCTGGCAAAAAGTCACCGGCTGGCGGGCGGTGAGCTGGTCGAGGTCGCGTCCGTCGAGGAGGCGGATCGCGCGCTCGAGCCGCAGCCGCAGGAGCTGCGCATCCCGTACGAGGACGAGCACGTGCTCGTCGTCGACAAGCCGGCGGGCATCGTCGTGCACCCTGCGGCCGGGCACTCCGGGGGAACCCTGGTGCACGCGCTGCTCGACCGGGGAATCGCGGGAGGCGACGTCCCCGAACGACCCGGCATCGTGCACCGGCTCGACCGCGACACCTCGGGCCTGCTCGTCGTGGCGCGCTCGGATGAGGCGTACGACCGGCTACTGGACCTCGTTCGGCAGCGCGCCCTCAACCGCCGTTATCTGGCGCTTGTGCGGGGCAGACCGCGCTCGCAAAGCGGCCGGATCGAGGCCGCGATCGGCCGCGACCGTCACGATCCGCTGCGACGGTCGCTCGACACGGACACGCCGAAGGACGCGATCACGCATTTCGATGTCGAGCGGCTGTTCCCGCGGCACGCGTTGCTCTCGGTCCGGCTGGAAACCGGGCGCACGCACCAGATCCGCGTCCACCTGGCGGCGATCGAGCTACCCGTCGTCGGCGACCACGTCTACGGCGTGCCCGACCTTGAGCTCCCGCGGCAATTCCTGCACGCGAACGCCCTCAGCTTCCGGCACCCGTTCAGTGGCGCGACGGTCGACGTGGAGTCGCCCTTGCCCGGCGACCTTCAGGCGGCCCTGGCGCGTTTGGCTTCGTAGAGACGAAGGTCGGCCAACGCGAAGAGCGTTTCCGCGTCCTCACCGTCGTCCGGGTAACGCGTGGCCCCGGCGCTCAGGCCGATCGGGACGGGCAGCTCGTCCGACTCGGCCAGCTCGGCGAGCCGCGTCTCGAGCCGGCGGAGGAAGGTCCGGCCCGTCTTTTGATCCGATTCGACGAGCAGCGCCGCGAACTCATCGCCACCCATACGGCCGGCGAGATCCGACTGGCGGATCTCCTCACGCAAGAGCCGCGCAACGTGCTGGAGTGCGCGGTCGCCTGCCCGGTGGCCGTGCGAGTCGTTGAGCTCCTTGAAGTCGTCCAGATCGAAGAAGACGAGCGTCACTCCGGAGCCGTAGCGCTTCGCCCGCTCAATCTCCAGCTCGAGCTCGCGGGTGAAGGCGGCGTGGTTGAGCAGGTCGGTGAGCGCGTCGTGACGTGCCTTGTAGGCGAGCTCGGAGGTCGCGCGGTCGAAGTATGCGACGACGCACTCCGTCACGAGGCGGTCGATCACCTCGTGCAGGCGCTCCTCGAGCACAAAGACCTCGGAGGCCTCGAGCGTTGCGCTGCGGTCGCGCACGAAGCGCCAGAGCACTCGCCTGAGCACGAGGAACTCCGTGACGATGTCCCGAGGCGCGAAGCCGAGAGCCTCGCGCTCGCGCGCGTGATCGCGGACGAGTGCTGCCAGCTGGCTCCCTCGGTGTAGGCGCTCAGGCCGAGGATCGTGCAGATGCTCCGCGAGCTCGCTGACGAAGGTCGGCATGTCGCCGAGCTGGCCGATCCGGCCGAGCCGGGCGAGCGGTGGAATCGTGTCGTCACGCAGGCCTTCGCCGACGACGGCGAGCGCAAGATCCCACGCTTCAGAGCGGATCTCGTCGGCCAGCTGGGCAAGGGATGCCGAGGTCTCGGGCGGCGGCGCCTGCACGCTCCATGCATCGGCATCCGTTCAGGCTTGCCTGAGTTCTAACGCATATTTGGCGTTGCTAAGCTTGTCCGCGGTTTCCGTCCCAGACCCGGTGGGTCAGCTGGGTGGCGGTGCCGGCGCCGACGACGCGCCCGGTTCCACCCGGTTTCCACCGGCAGCAACAGCAGCCAAACCAACAGAAAGGGGCTTAGCCCGTGGCAGTCGTCACGATCCGAGAGCTTCTGGAAGCCGGAGTCCATTTCGGCCACCAGACGCGCCGCTGGAACCCGAAGATGAAGCGCTTCATCTTCGGCGAGCGCGGCGGCATCTACATCATCGACCTCCAGCAAACCCTCGAACGGCTCGAGGAGGCGGCCGCGTTCGCGAGGAACCTCTCGGAGCGAAGCGGCTCGGTGCTGTTCGTCGGTACGAAGAAGCAGTCCATGGACGCGATCGCCGACCAGGCGCAGCGCGTCGGCATGCCCTACGTCAACCACCGTTGGCTGGGCGGGCTACTCACCAACTGGCGCACGATCTCGAACCGGATCGAGCGGTTGCACGAGCTGCGGCGGCTGCGCGACGACGGGCAGCTCGAGCTGCTGCCGTCGAAGGAACGAATCGCGATGCTGGCGGAGCTCGAGAAGCTCGACACGAACCTCGGCGGCGTCGCGGAGATGCGCAAGCAGCCCGATGCGGTCTTCGTCGTCGACCTGCGCAAGGAGCAGCTCGCGGTGCGCGAGGCTCGGCGCCTCGCCCTCCCGATCATCGCGCTCGTCGACACGAACTGCGATCCAGACGAGGCGGACTACGTGATCCCCGGCAACGACGATGCCATCCGCTCGTGCTCGCTCGTGACCAAGGTGATCGCCGACGCGATCGAGGCCGGCAAGGCGAAGGTGACGCCTGCCGAGATGGCCGCTCCGGCCGAACCAAGCGATCTGGATCAAGAGGAGCCTGAAATCCAGGAAGGAAAACCGACGGCCGAGCGTGTCGCCCGGGAGTCGGCAGACGAGGAGATCGCCGACGAGAGCCCGGGCGAAGAAGTTCCGACCGGCGTTGCAGCGCAGGCGGCGCCATCCGAGCCGTCGCAGGAGCAGCCAGAATGACCGAGATCGCTGCAGCTCTTGTCAAGGAGCTCCGTGACCAGACCGGCGCGGGGATCATGGACGCCAAGCACGCGTTGCAGGACACGAACGGCGATGTCGAGGCTGCGAAGACGCTGCTCCGCGAGCGCGGTCTGGCCAGCGCCGCCAAGCGCGCGGGCCGCGAAACCACCGAGGGCAAGGTCGGCTATCGGGTTGCCGACGACGCCAAGCGTGGCGTGATCGTCGGCGTCGGCGCCGAGACGGAACCGGTTTCGAACAATCAGGAGTTTCTGTCTTTCGCGGCCAAGGTCCTCGAGGCCGTCGAGCGTGACGGCCCCGACGCCGTGGAGGGGCTCGACGAGGAGCGCCAGGAGCTCGCGGCCAAGCTCGGCGAAAACATCGTCGTCACCGGGGCGGCCCGGTTCGAGGCCGTCGACGGCGCCTTGATCAACGGCTACGCGCACCCACCGGCGAACAAGCTCGGCGTGCTGATCCAGATTCGCGGCGGCACGAGCGAGCTCGCGCGCAAGCTCGCGATGCACATAGCCGCATCGCCGGGCACGCGCTGGATTGGCCGCGAGGACGTGCCGGAGGAGATCGTCACTGCCGAGCGCGAGATCTACACCAACTCGGACGAGGTGCAGTCGAAGCCGGAGCAGGCGCGCGAGACGATCGTTGAGGGGATGCTGAACAAGCGCTTCTTCGCCGAGCAGGTGCTCGTCGATCAGCCGTGGATCCACGACGCGGCGAAGTCGGTCGGGGAAGTGCTGGGGGACGAGGGCGCAGAAGTGCTCGAGTTCGAGCGTCTCCAACTGGGCTAGTGGCCCTCAGCTCCGAAGAGGTCGTCTCCGAGCCCGCGCGAGCGGTCTTCAGCCGCGTTCTTCTCAAGCTCTCGGGCGAGTCGCTGATGGGCGACAAGGACTACGGGCTCGACCGGGCGCGCATCGACACGGTCGCGGGGGAGATCGTCGAGGTGCAGCAGCAGGGAGTCGAGCTCGCGGTCGTCGTCGGGGCCGGGAACATCTATCGCGGCATGGCAGCAGCCGCTGAAGGAATGGACCGGGCGACAGCGGATTACGCCGGCATGCTGGCGACCCTGCTGAACGCGCTCGCGCTCCAGGACGCGCTCGAGCGGCGCGGGGCCCACACGCGCGTCCAGTCGGCGATCGAGGTCTCCGAAGTCGCTGAGCCCTACATCCGCAGGCGGGCTATTCGCCACCTCGAGAAGCAGCGGATCGTAATCTTCGCCGCCGGTACCGGCAACCCGTTCTTCACCACGGATACCGCAGCCGCGCTGCGCGCGCTCGAGATCAACGCCGAGGCGATCCTGATGGCCAAGCACGGCGTCGAGGGCGTCTACGACGGGGATCCTCGGACTGACCCGGAGGCGGAGTTTCTGCCGGAGATCACGCATCTCGAGGCGATCGAGCGCGGCCTCAAGGTGATGGACACGACAGCGCTCTCGCTCTGCATGGACAATCAGCTGCCGATCTACGTCTTCGCGCTCGAGGACGGCAACATCCGTCGCGTCGTCGACGGGGAGCGCGTCGGCACCATTGTTTCCACTCCGACCCCGGGAGCCAGATGACGATCGACGAGTTCATTGCCGATGCGACCCGCCGGATGGACAAATCCGTTGAATCGGCCCAGCACGAGTTCAACACGCTGCGGACGGGACGCGCCTCATCCGCCCTGCTCGACCGGATCCAGGTCGACTACTACGGGACGAAGACGCCGCTGAACCAGCTGGCCACGATCAACGCGCCCGAACCTCGCCTGCTGACCGTGCAGCCGTTCGACCCGAGCTCACTCCCGTCGATCGAGCGGACGATCCAGGAGTCCGATCTCGGCCTGACCCCGTCGAACGACGGCAAGATCATCCGGCTGCCGATCCCCCAGCTGACCGAAGAGCGGCGCAAGGAGCTCGTCAAGGTCGCACGGCAGATGGCCGAGGACGGACGTGTCGCCGTCCGAAACGTGCGCCGGGACGTCATGCACCACCTAAAGGAGCTCGTCGACAAGGGCGAGGTCGGCAGCGACGAGGAGCACCGGGCCGAGGATCGCCTTCAGAAGCTCACGGACGACCACACGCACAAGATCGACGATCTCCTCAAGCGCAAGGAAGAAGAGATCCTCGAAGTTTGAGGTCCTCGGTGGGCCTGCTCGACCGCTTCCGAAAACCTCGTCTGCCGGAGCCGCCGGCGGAGCCGGTCGGCTGCGTCGCGATCATCCTCGACGGCAACGGGCGCTGGGCGATGTCGCGAGGTCTGCCGGTGGCGGAGGGGCACCGGGAGGGAACGCGGGCGCTGCGGCGGACGGTCGAGGCTGCGATCGCGCTGCAAATCGGCTCGCTCGTGGTCTACGGCTTCTCGACCGAGAACTGGACGCGCCCGCCGGAGGAGGTCGACTCCCTGATGGAGATCTTCAGCGAGACGATCGACCGCGAGCTGCCCGATCTGGCAAGGCAGGGCGTCCGGGTCCGATTCCTCGGCCGCCGCGACCGGGCTCCGGAGGAGCTCCAGGACAAGATGGCGGATCTCGAGGCCCGAACCGGGACGAACGATCGGCTCGACCTCTGGATCGCCTTCGACTACGGCGGCCGGGCCGAGCTCGCCGACGCGGCGAAGCGGCTCGTTCAGGCGGGCATTCAGCCGGACGAGATCGATGAAGACACCTTCGCCCGAGCGCTCTACGAGCCAGATTTGCCCGATCCCGATCTGCTGATCCGTACGGCGGGCGATCAGCGGATCTCGAACTTCCTGCTCTGGCAGCTCGCGTACGCGGAGCTCGTCTTCGTCGAGAAGCCGTGGCCGGACTTCGGCGAGGACGACCTGCGAGCAGCTCTGGTCGAGTACGCGACCCGCGAGCGGCGATTCGGCGGCAGGTGAGCCTGACTCCTTGAGCTCTTTCTGGTCGCGGATCGTCGTAGCCGCCGTGCTGCTTCCGGCGGTGCTCGGCCTCGTCTATCTGGGAGGCTGGTGGCTCTGGGCGCTCGTGGTCGTCGCGGCACTGATCGCCCTGGACGAGCTCTATCGGATCGCGCGGCCCCTCCGACCGCTGGTGTTGGCTGGCTACACGGGTACAGTGCTTGCGCTGCTCGGCGCGCAGCTCGGCGGGATCCCGTGGATGACGGCGGGATTCATGAGCACGATCCCGCTCGCGTTCGTCCTCAAGGGGATCTCGGATACGAGGCAGTCGCTCGCGGTCGCGATCGCCACGACGGTGTTCGGCGTTGCCTGGATCGGCCTCGGCCTCGGGCACGCGCTGCTCCTTCGCTCGATTCCCGAGCATGGACGGCTGGCGGTCTTCACGGTCTTGCTGACCGTCTTTGCCGCGGACGCGTTCGCCTACTTCGTCGGACTGCTGATCGGCCGGCACAAAATGGCGCCGGTCATCTCACCGGGCAAGACATGGGAGGGCCTGGCCGCCGGAACGATCGTCGCAATCCTGGTGCCGTTCTTCGCGCTCTACCATCAGCACTTCCTGACGGTCGGCGAGTCACTTGCGCTCGGCGTGGTGATCGCCGTCACAGCGCCGCTCGGCGATCTGTTCGAGTCGGCGCTGAAACGAGACCTGAACGTGAAGGACTCGGGCCAGCTGCTCGCCGGCCACGGCGGCATGCTCGATCGCATCGACGCTCTGTTGTTCGCGTCGGTCGCCTCGTACTACCTGGTGCGCGCGTTCGGCTGGGCCTAAGGGACAGGCGCTGGACCAGGCGAGTCAGGGCGCCCTACGTATCCCGAAAGGAGTGGCCGCCGAAGTCGGCGTCTTGGCGTGGTTTGGCTGACAACGAGCCCGGTCGCCGGCAGCTCGCGAGGACCACCCCGGTGTAGTCTCGGAACCGAGTGGAGCGCAGATGGTGGACCTTGCTCGCGAGCTGCGTCGCGATCTTCATGTTGCTGCTCGACGTTACGATCGTAAATGTCGCGCTGCCGTCAATCGAGCGTGACCTCGGCGCCAATTTCAGCGATCTCCAGTGGGTGATCGACGCCTACGCGCTGACCCTGGCGGCCTTCGTGCTGGCGGCCGGGTCGCTGGCCGACATGGTCGGCCGCAGGCTCGTGTTCATGCTCGGATTGGCCGTCTTCACCGCTTCGTCGCTGGCCTGCGGGCTTGCTCCAGACCCGCTCTTCCTGAACCTCTCCCGCGCGGCTCAGGGGGTCGGCGGGGCGATGATGTTCGGCACCTCGCTGGCCTTGATAGCGCAGGAGTTTCAGGGTCGCGAGCGCGGGACTGCCCTCGGCATCTGGGGTGCGACCACGGCCGCCGCGGTCTCGATCGGGCCGCTCGTGGGCGGTGCGCTCGTTGACACCTTGTCGTGGCGCTGGGTTTTCCTCGTGAACGTGCCGATCGGCCTGGCCGCGCTGGTAGTCGCGCGGCTGCGGTTGCGCGAGTCGCGCGACCCAGCCGCGGCCGGCGTCGACCTCCGCGGCGTGGCGCTGCTGTGCCCAGCGCTCTTCCTGCTCGTCTACGCGCTGATCCGCGGCAACGATGAGGGCTGGGGGAGCGTCCTCATCGTCAGTTGCTTCGCGGCCTCCGCAGCGCTGCTTGTGCTGTTCGTGGTGGTCGAGCGCCGCGCCGCTGACCCGCTGCTCGACCTCTCGCTGTTCCGCAAGCCTGCCTTCACGGGCGCCACGATTGTCGCCTTCACGCTGGCGGCGTCGATCTTCTCGATGTTCCTCTACATCACGCTCTTCTTTCAGAACGTGCT
>DATFXA010000130.1:0-2859 GCA_035258645.1 Gaiellaceae bacterium | reverse complement strand
CCTGCTGTGCAGGCGGCGATCCTCGAGCATTGCGGGACGTGAGAGGTGCGCCGTCGCCGCTCGCCGAAATCCCGCTCTCACGGGAGCCGCGGGCGCTCGTCGGCGTCATCCGATGGTTTGTTGGCGCCACCTCAGAGCAAGAGCTGGAAGAGTTTTTCCGTGGCGGCATACGCTGGGACGTGCTGCTGGAGCAGGCCGAGCGCGAGGGGATCACGGGACTCGTTGCCCTCGCACTGCAACGCCTTGGACCACGCGCGGATCTCGCTTCAAATCTCGATCGCTGGCGTGCGGCGACGCGGGCTGTCGTGGTCAGCAACCTGACCGCCCTCTCCGAGCTGGCGGCCCTGCGCGCGGCGCTCCGCGAAGACCGCCGTCAGGTGATTCTGTTGAAGGGCGCGGCGTTGCTCGACAACCAGTACGGGGGTCGCGTCGGCCTGCGTCCTCTGGGCGACATCGATCTACTTCTGCGCCCGTCGGACCTACCGTGGGTAGCCGGATGGCTGCAGCGTCGCGGCTACGCGCCGGCCTCGTCATCGTCTCCGTTCTTTTCTCGCGGCGTGGTCTCGTTTGATCTCCACACAGGGATCGTCGGGAGCGAATGGGTCGGCCGCAAAGCGCGTGCCTTTCGCCTGGATCCTCTGACGATCTGGCGCGAAGCCAAACTGCGAGAGCCCGCAGATACGACGACGCTCGTACTCTCACCGGTCCACCTACGCCTCCAGCTCGCCGTGCACGCCCTCAAGCATTCGTATTCTCGTCTGATCTGGCTAGTCGACCTGGCGCTGGTACTGCGGGACGCCCCCTGGCCGGCCTTGCTGGAGTACGCCCGGGCGTCCGGGGCCTTGCGACCCCTCGCATACGCGGTCTCTGCGCTCGATTGGCTGCTGGGGCGCTGGGAGGTGCCCGAAGCGGTGCGTCGTGAGCTCCCCACCCTTGGCCGTCTCGAGCGGGGATTTATGCGTCTGGTCGCCCGGCGAAGCGGAGCGGAGACTCCCGGCGAGCTGATCGTGGCACTCTCGATCCCGGGGTTGGTTGGAAAGGCTGCGTATCTCGCGGAGCTCACGTTCCCGCGGCGGCACGTCCTGGCGCGACACTACCCCCTGACAGCGTCCTGGCTTCTATATCTTCGCCGCTTCACGCGCCTGGCGAGTCTTGGCTTTCAAGAGGTCGCGAAGCTCGGTTGTCGACGGAGCAGGTGAGCGCCGCTCATGCGGTGGCTCGTCGACGGCTACAACGTGATCCGGCGCGATCCGGAGCTGAGGGCGCGCGAGGCCGAGAGCCTCGAGACCGGACGGCGGGCACTGCTTCATCTGCTCGCGCGGGCCCACGGGACGCCGGGCGACACGTTCATCGTGGTGTTCGACGGAGCGCGTCTCTCCGGCGGGGCGCCGACGACCACCGGACGTATCCGCGTCCTCTTCTCACGCCCAGCCAAGACGGCCGACGACGAGCTGATGCGCCTGTCGCGCGAGCTCGGCAACGGCGCCGTCGTCGTCAGCTCTGACAGGAAGGTGCAGGACGCCGCCCGGCGGGCCGGTAGTGCCGTTCTGGCGGCCGAGCAATTTCTGGAAGCCCTGGAGGCTCCGGCAACCCCAGCCGGTCCCGAGACGGTGAATATAAAGGACGATTCAGAAGCGGAGCCCGCTCGGGACAAGCGCGGCAACCCCCGCCGCCTTTCCAAGAAAGCGCGCAGGGCTCAGAGGGCGCTCGGACGGCTTCGCCAACCTTGACCCTCCCGCGCGTTTCGTGGAGAATTGCGATGTGGCAGTCATGACTCGACACTACTTCATCGTGGCGCGCGACCAGACGAGTCTGTGCGAGTACCTCACTCGTCAGTTCGCCGCCGAGGAAAACGTCGAGGTCTTCCTGGATCGTCGATCCGGGCGTGACCGCCGCTCGGCCGAAGCCGGCGCTGACACCGTCGAGCGCAGAAGCAGCGATCGCCGCCACCAGCCGTTCGTCGACACGCAGCTCCGGTCCCTCGGATACGCAATGTTCCGCGTCCAGTAGCCTCGCCCGCTCAGCGCTCGTCTCAGGCGTTCTTGATGTAGCGAAGCATGCGCTCGCACCTCCCGACCCGATTTGCGCCTCCCCCTTGGCGCCCCGTATCATACGTGCAGTCACGTCAAGAGGAGACCCATGGCGATCAAGCGTGATTTCACTCTGGACGCCAAGTACCGCCAAGAGGAAGGCCAGATCTTCCTCTCGGGCATTCAGGCGCTGGTGCGGTTGCCACTCGACCAGCACCGCGCCGATAAGCGGCGCGGGCTCAACACCGCCACGCTCATCTCCGGCTATCGCGGCTCGCCCCTCGGCGGGCTCGATCTCACCCTCGAGCGCAATCCGGATCTGCTCCGCCAGCACAACGTCGTCTTCCTGTCCGGCGTCAACGAGGACCTCGGCGCGACCGCCGTCTACGGCAGCCAGCTCGCCAACCTGTTTCCGCAGCCCAAGTACGATGGCGTGCTGGGCATGTGGTACGGCAAGGGCCCGGGGGTCGACCGAACCGGCGACATTTTCAAGCACGCCAACTTCGCCGGCGTCGGCAAGCACGGCGGCGTGCTGGCGCTCGGCGGCGACGACCCGCTCTCGAAGTCGTCCACGATCCCGTCGCACTCCGAGGTGGCGTTCTACGACGCGCTGTTCCCGGTGCTCTACCCGGGCAGCGCGCAGGAGATCCTCGATCTCGGCCGCCTGGGCTTCGAGCTCTCGCGCTACTCCGGGCTCTGGGTGGGCTTCAAGATCGTGACCAACGTGGCCGACGAGATCGGCACCGCCGAGGTCTCGCCCGATCGCATCGTCGTGGCCGAGCCGAGCTTCCTCTACGAGGGGCGCTCGTGGCAGGCGCGACAGAACCCG
>DATFXA010000129.1:0-2088 GCA_035258645.1 Gaiellaceae bacterium | reverse complement strand
AGCGCGAGCACGAGCCAGGCGAGGCGGTCGGCCGTAACCGCGCCGTAGACCGCGACTCCGGCCACGGCAACGACTGCCGCGCCCGCGAGGGCTAGGCGTGTGCGCGTGCGCGTGCGTGCCGGCGAGATGCGCTCACCCCCTCGAGGATCGCGGTCAGCGGGATTCCCTCGCGCCACTCGACGACCGGGGCTCCGGCCCGTTCGTACTCGGCGCGACGCCCCTCGCGCACGAGCTTCCAGAGGCGAAACGCGAGGTCGCCCGACTCGCCCGGCTGCGGCTCGACGAACGGCAGCGGCGAGACCTCGATCACGACGAGGTCGAAACCGCGGGCACGCAGGTCGAGCAGCGCGCTGACGGCGCGCTCGTCCAGCAACGGCGTCAGGGCGAGCACGAGCGCCTTCGCGGGCAGCGTCCCGCGCGGCAGGAAGTCGATCTCCTTCCAGGCGTAGCTGAGGGTGATCTCCGTGTTCAGCAGCGCCTCGACGATCCGGTAGCGCTGCAAGAGCTCGGTCCCGGGACGGAGCCAGTTGAGGACGCCGCCGAAGTTGATCAGCCCGACCCGGTCCTTCTCGAGCAGATAGCGCTCGCTCAGCGAAGTCGCGGCCCGAATCGCCTCGTCAAGCGTGCCCGCGTCTCCACGCCGGACGTCGGCGAAGCTGTCGAGGAAGATGATCACGTCGGAGTTCCGCTCGGCGTGGAACTCGTTGACCCAGAGCTCGCCGCGCCGCGCGCTGGCGCGCCAGTTGATCCGCCTGATCCGGTCGCCGGTGGCGAACGGGCGCAGGTCCGCAAACTCGAGCCCTTCCCCTTTTTGCCGCGAGACGCGGTTGCCCGTGAAGAGCTGTGTCTCGCGCGGAGCCACAAGCGCCTGCAGCTTCTCCGGCCTCGGGTACACCCGTAGCGTCTCGGCTCGGTCGATCGTCTCTTCCCAGGCGAACAGCCCGGCCGCGTCGCGGGCTCGAAGATGGACTTCGCCGAACCTGTACGCACCCCAACGGGCGCAGAGAAACCGGAGCTCGATCAGCCGGTCTTCGCCGAGCTCCAGCCGGAGCGCCACCGGATTCCTGCCGCTCACCAGCTCGAGCCCGCGCGGGACGTCAACCAGCAGCTCGAGGCGCGAGACGGTATCGCGCGCGTCCAGCTCCACCTCGAGCGTGATCTCGTCGCCCTCGAGCACGCGCTCGCGGTCGAGCTCGAGGTGGACGCGCACATCCGGCGGCCGCGAGTGTGAGAGGCCGAACGCGAGCAGAACGCCGAACGGAGCGGCGATCAGGGCCAGCTCCGGGCGGGAGAAGACAAGCGCCGCGAGCAGCCCGAGCGCCGTCAGCACGACGTAGGCGCCGAGCTTCGGGGTGGCGTATCTCGTCACTCTGGAATTCGGAGTGCTTCCTCTGCCGACGGCGTCGGCACCTGCTCGAGCACCTCGCGCACGACGTCGTCGCCGCCGATCTGCTGCACCCAGAGCTCGGGCTTGAGCATCAGCCGGTGCCCGAGCCCTGGTACGGCCACGGCCTTGACGTCGTCCGGGGTCGCGAAGTCGCGACCGTGGAGCGCGGCGCGGCAACGCGCGAGCTTCAGCAGCGCGAGCGATCCACGCGGGCTGGCGCCGACCTGAAGCCGCGGGCTGGTCCGGGTGGCCCCGACGAGCTCGACGATGTAGCGACCGAGGCTGTCGGCCACGTGGACGTCCTCGACCGCGCCTTGCATCGCGAGCAGCGTCTCCCGGTCGATCACCGGGCTCAGCTCGACCTCGTCCTCGCCGCGCTCGAGCCGTCGCTCGAGGATCGTCCATTCGTCGTCGGCCGACGGATACCCGATCTGCAGGCGGAGGAGGAAACGGTCCAGCTGTGCTTCGGGGAGCGGGTACGTCCCCTCGTACTCGACCGGGTTCTGGGTCGCGAGGACGAGGAAGGGCCGCTCGAGCGCGTGCGTCGTCCCTTCGATCGTCACCTGCTGCTCCTGCATCCCCTCGAGCAGGGCGGCCTGGGTCTTCGGCGGCGCCCGGTTGATCTCGTCGGCGAGCAGGAGGTTGGTGAAGATCGGCCCCGGCCGGAACTCGAAGTCCGAGGTGCGCTGGTCGAAGATCGA
>DATFXA010000128.1:0-6480 GCA_035258645.1 Gaiellaceae bacterium | reverse complement strand
GTCGGAAAGCACCCGCGGGCTGGCGACGAGCACGGTGTCGGGCCGACGGAGCGTGACGTCGTCCCGGACGGGCAGGGCTCCCGAGCGAAGCGCGCGTAGGTTCGCACCCGCGTCCGCAGCGTCGCGGGCAAGCACACCGGGCCGGGGGCTGAGGAGGACCACGACCCCGACGCTCCGGGAGAGTGAGCGCGTCAGCAGGAAGGTTGCGGCCCCTGCGACGAACGCGCCGAGGTCGAGCCACTTCAGATACGAGGCGTCTTCGTCTGGGACGGGACGCACGACCGGCCGTGAAGGCGGCGTCCGTTGCAGCTCGGCGACGAAGGGCCCACCGAAGACGCGTGCGCCCGCGCCGACCTTCGAACCGGGCCCGATCCGCCGGGGCAGGCCGTCGCGGGCAATTGCCGATCCTGTGCCGCGGACGATCCGGCCGCGAAGCGGGAAGCGGTCGCCATGGTCGAGCGTCGCCGTCCAGCCCGTCTCCGCCGGCGCTTTCGCGCTCGAGCGGGCGGTGTAGGCGCGGAACGCCCGGCGCCGCTCGAGCGACTCGATCGTCTGCCGGATCGCGATCAGCGCCGATACCGCAAGCCCGAGCGGGCTTCCCGTCATGGTCTGCGCCACGGTCGAGGTGAGGCCGAGGAGCGCCATCCGGCCCTCGTCGCCGGTCAGGTGGCGCACGAACGCCCGGAGCTCGGGAGAGCCGTCCACCATCGTCGCCGCTGCCGCAACCGCGCTCGCTCGGCGATCGGCGGCGAGCGGTTCCGCCTGGCGCCCGCGCATCGCGACGATGGCAAGGCCTGCCGACGCCAAGGCCGCCCTGGCGAGCCGCTCGACCGTCACGAAGGAAGGCGGCTCCGCGCCGAGGCTCGGCCGTGGGACGACCTCGGCCGCTCTCCTCGCAGCCGCACGCGGGCCGCGGGCGGTTACTGCCGGCGGCGAGGGCTCCGGAGCGAGGCGCTCGAGCTCGGCGGCGACCCGGCGTGCGTCGGTGACGCGCTCGTCGAACTGGACGAGCACGTTCCGCGTCAGCCGGTTGGCGCTGACGGCTCGCGCGCCGCCGATCGTTTCGAGGAGCAGTTTGACGTCGGGCTCTCCCTCGAGCCACCCGCCCGGCCAGTGGACTCGCACACGGCCCCGGGCGACGTGCACGACACGCACTTCAGATCAGCTCACACCGTGGCGGCGGCGTGGCCGGTCAGCGATCCGGCCGAAGACCGCTGTGTTCGCTCTCGGCCTCGGCCCAGATGTCCTCGGCGACCTCGACCGCGCGGGCGACCAGGGACCGAGCGAACTGCCGCACTTCGTTCTCGAGCTGCGCGACGAGAGCCTCCGCGGAAGCGAGAGCGTCGGCTGGGTCTGTCGCCGTGCTCACGGCTTCGCTTCTGCAGGCTCGCGCTTGGCCGACTTCGACGGCTTGGACCTCGGCGAAGTCGTGGGTTTCTCGGCCGCCCCGCGGCGAGTCTGCTGAGCCTCGCCTACGAGATCGCCCGCCAGGTCACCGGCGGACGACGCAACCCGCTCGGCGCCGTGGGCGACGTCCGTTGCGGTGACCGCAACCGACTCGCCGAAGCTCATGACGTTGGCGACCCCGTAGACGAGGCCGCGCCGCAGGAGGTTTCGCCCCCGCTCCGACATCAGCACGGCCGTTGCGCCTGCAGCGAACCACGCGTTCATCTCAGCCTCCCTTCCACGTCGACAACCATGACTCGATCTTCATCAGGTCCTTTCCCAACGCGTCGCTCCGCCGTGGATTCGGCGAATCGGTCAATGCTGCTCCCATCGCAGCGCCGATCCATCGTCCAGATCGGGTGAACCTGCTTTCCAGCTCTATTGCGCGATTGCGCGAACCGGGGCTCCGATCGGGGCCGGTTCGTCGATACGCAGCAGCGGGATGAAGATGTGCGCGAGCGGACCGATCGCAAGTGCATAGACCACGGTTCCGATACCGACCGTCCCCCCGAGTAGCCAGCCGACGACCAGAACTGTGAGCTCGATCGCGGTGCGGACGACGCGGATCGAATGGCCGCGCGCCGCCAGCCCGGTCATCAGCCCGTCGCGCGGGCCCGGCCCCAACCCGGCGCCGATATAGGCCCCGGTTGCGACTCCATTCAGACCTACCCCGGCGAGCAGGGTCACGGTTCTCAGAGTCAGCCCGTGCGGAGTCGGAATCGTCGCCAGGCAGAGATCGATCACCAGACCCACCACGACGACGTTGCTGACCGTGCCGAAGCCCGGCCGCTGACGCAGCGGAATCCAGAGCGCCAGCACGATCGCGCCGACGATGATCGCCCAGGTGCCGACGCCGAGCCCGAGTCGGCGCGAGAGCCCCTGGTGGAACACATCCCAGGGATCGACTCCGAGCCCGGCGAGCAGCATCAGCGCATCGCTGAAGCCGTAGAGCACCAGGCCGGCGTAGAGCTGTGTTAGTCGGCGTGGGCGCGGCGGAGGCACAAGCCGCTGGAGTTGGAAGCTCATTCAGCCTGCCGCATGAAGGCGCCGATGCTCGCGAGATAGCGGTCGGTTTGCTCGAGCAGCGGCGTGTGCGAGCTCTCCTCCAGCACGACCTCGCGAGCGTCGGGGATGCCGTTGACCAGCGACTTCGCGATCGGGTCCGTGCACATGTCGTACCGGCCGCGTATGACGAGGGTCGGTACGTCGATCTCACCGAGCCGGTCTCGCACGTCCCAGCCGCGTAGGGCCCCCGTAGGCGTCCATTCGTTCGGCCCCTGCATCGCGAGGTATACGTCGCGTCCTCGTCCGGCGTCCATCAGCTCCAGCTCGGCACGAGGCTCCGGTCCGCGGTAGAAGTGACGGTCGAAGTAGACCTTCATCGCCTGCTCGTACTCCGGATCGTCGTAGGTCTCCGAACGCTCGTGCCGGTCAAGCATCTCGACGACGTCGGCCGGGAGCGCACTCTTCAGCACGAGTTGCTCAGAGGCCCACTCCTCGATGCTTGCGAGCGTCGAGCTGAGGATCAGGCTGACGATTCCCTCCGCCCCCGAGAGCACGTGCTCGAGCGCGAGCATGCCGCCCCAAGAGGTGCCGAGCAGGTGGATCCGCTCGAGCCCGAGTTGCAAGCGAACGGCGTCGACCTCGTCGCGAAAGACCGCGATCGACCACTCGAGGTCCTGCGGGCGGTCCGAGCTCCCGCAGCCGAGCTGGTCGTAGAGGACGACCGGGCGCTCTTCTGCGAGGCACTCGAGCGGGCCGAAGTAGTGGTGCGTCGACCCAGGTCCGCCGTGGAGAGCAAGCAGCGGCGCTGCCGGAGCATCGAGATCGCCGACGACGCGGTACCACGTGCGGTAGCCGAGATAGTCGACGTAGCCCTCAGAAGTCGACATTGGGTTGAGTATGTTCCCAAGCGGTGCGGTCCTGACGAAGACGGCCGGTAGCGAGAGACAGAAGGCGGCCGCGCCGTCCAGCCATTCCTGGCACGTCGTGCTGCTGGCGGAAACCGAGCCGGGACGCCGCAACCGACGAACGATCGACTCGGTCTCGCTGCTCTTCGCGGCGATCGTCATCGGCCTGTCGGCGGTGATCGCATCGTCGGCCGAGCAGCAAGACCAGGACGTCGGCGCGGCGCTGATCACCGTTCTCGGGTGGGCGGGTGCGCTCTGGCGAACGGCGTTCTTCGGCTTGCTCGGCCTCGCCGTCGTGCTGGTTGTCGATGTACTGCTCCGACGACGCTGGGATCTGCTGCGCGATCTGGCGGTTGCGGAGCTGGGCGTGGGCGTGGCAGCTGTTTTTCTAGCTCAGGCCGTCGAGTCCGATTGGTTCCCCCTGAAGACGCATCTGCTTGCTCGTTGGGGCTACCCGGAGCTCAGGCTCGCCGCCGCCACTGCGGTGATCGTCGTCGTCGCGCCTGAGCTCGTACGCACGGCCCGGTTGGTCGCTACCTGGCTCCTCCCGCTCGCATCGCTCGGTGCAGTCGTGCTTGGTGCCGCACGCCCGTCGGGAGGACTTGCGGGCCTTGCGCTCGGCCTTGGCGCGGGCGCGATCGCCCGGATCGCGTTCGGCACCGCGGCCGGCGTGCCGCCAACCGCACAGGTCCGGGAAGCGCTGACCTCGCTCGGCATCCAGGTGCGCGAGCTGAAGCCTGCTACGGAGCAGCATGTCGGTGCCGCCGTCTACGTCGGCGAGGACGCCAAGGGGCAGCCCCTGAAGGTACGGGTGCTGGGCCGCGACGCCCAGGACACCCAAAGGCTGGCGCGTGAGTGGCGCCAGCTTTCGTACAAGGATCCGCCTCGAAGCGCTCCCGTCGGCCGCCTGGAGCAGGTAGAGCACGAGGCGCTGGCCACTCTGATGGCGGCGCAAGCGGGCGTGCGCGTGCCCGAGGTCGTGACGGCCGCCTTGGGGCCGCACGGCGAGGCGCTCATCGTCACCCGCCAGCCGGACGTCGATCCGCTCGAGCTTGCCAGCCCCGACCAGGTGAGCGACAAGCTGCTCGACCAGCTGATGCAGGAGGTCGCCGCCCTGCACGGCGCGGGGATCTCGCACGGCAGGCTCAACGCGAGCAACGTGCTGGTCGTCGAAGGCCGGCCGATGCTCGTGGATCTGTCCGCCGCAACTCTCGGCGCCCCGCAATCCACGCTCGACATGGATCTGGCGGAGCTCCTCGTCGCGTGCACCGTCCTGGTCGGCCCGGATCGCGCCCTGGGCAGGGCCGTTGCCGCCGGCTGGGGCGACGCCGTTGCGCGGGTATTGCCGTACCTGCAGCGCGGGGCCCTGACGCCGCACCTTCGCGACCTTGCTCGTACTCACGAGATCGGGCTCAAGGATCTTCGCGAGGAGGCTGCCAAGGCCACCGGCCAGGAGGTGCCTGAGATCGTGCCGCTGCGGCGGATGCGACCCCGGGATCTGATCCTCACCGGAGCGTTGGCCGTCGCCGCGTACCTGCTGATCACGCAGCTGGCAAAGATCGGCTTCGGCACGATCGCCCACCAGCTGGGGCAAGCGGAGATCGCCTGGGTCGTCTTCGCGCTGATCCTCGCTCAGCTCACCTTTGTCGCGGGAGGGGTCTCGTTCCGCGGCGGCGTGGCGACGCCTCTCCCGCTGCTGCCTTGTGCCGTGCTCCAGTCGGCGACCAAGTTCGTCAACTTGACCGTGCCGAGCTCCGCCGGCCGGATCGGCATCGACGTCCGCTTTCTGCAGAAGCAGGGTGCTTCGACACCCGAGGCCTTTACGGCCGGAGCGGTGGATGACGTCTCGGAGAAGATCACTGAGATCGCGCTTGTCCTGCTCACGCTCCCGTTCGTGCACATCGCCACCAATGCGAGCGACCTGAAGGGCGGGGTGCCGTCCGGACGGCTGATCGTGACGGTGCTGATCGTCCTGGCGTTGATCGTCGTCGTCTTACTCCTCGTTCCGAAGATTCGCGCGAAGGCCCTGCCGCCGATCCACACCGCATTCGTCGCGCTCTGGGCGGTCGTCCGCAACCGGCAGAAACGCCTCGAGCTGTTCGGCGGGCAGCTCGGCGTCGAGGTCTTCTATGCGCTCACGCTCGGCGCCGCCTCGCTGGCCTACGGCGTGCACCTCACCTTCGCCCAGCTCCTGCTCGTGAACACAGGCGCATCGGTGTTCTCGAGCCTCATCCCCTCGCCGGGAGGCGTCGGGACGGCCGAGGCGAGCCTGACCGCGGGGCTCGTCGCAATGGGCGTCGAGAACTCGACAGCCTTCGCGATCGCACTCACGCACCGGCTGTGCACGTATTACCTGCCGCCGATCTGGGGCTACTTCTCCCTCCGCTGGCTCGAGCAGAAGGCGTACATCTAAGGCCAGGCGGGCGCGCGTACCGGTGGACCCCGGCCTTGTGGGGCCACCCGCCCCGCCGACATCAGCGCCCAGGCGACGATCGCCCCGAAGAGGAAGCCGCCGACGTGGGCGAAGAACGCAACGCCGCCGCCGTTCGCGCTCGAGCTGAAGATGCCAACGTTTGCCTCGAACAGCTGGTAGAGGAACCAGAAGCCGAGGAAGAACCAGGCTGAGATCCGCACCGGGAAGAAGACGATCAGCCCGAGGACGGTCGAGCTCGGATAGAGGACGAAGTAGGCGCCGAGCACCGCTGCGATCGCGCCGCTCGCCCCCAGGTTGGGCACGCGCGCCTCGGCCGCGGTGCCGAGGGTCAGGGTCATCAGCGTCTGGGTGAGCGTAGCGACGAAGCCGCCGGCGAAGTAGAACGCGAGGTACCCGATCCGCCCGAACGAGTCCTCGACGTTCTTGCCGAAGACCGCCAGGAAGAGCATGTTGCCGAGGATGTGGTCCCAGCTTCCGTGCAGGAACATGGCCGTGATCCAGCTGATGCCCCAGGGCTCAGGGCCGTGGCACGAGCCGTTGACCGTGCACGGATAGAAGGACGCATGGAGGACCGAACGCTGGAGGTGCGGGAGCTCGTAGAAGAGCCAGACCGCGAAGTTGGCGACGATGATCGAGACGTTGACGATCGGGAAGCGGCGCGTCGGGATTCCGTCCGAGAGCGGAAGCACG
>DATFXA010000127.1:0-2950 GCA_035258645.1 Gaiellaceae bacterium | reverse complement strand
CGGGTCGGAGTGCTGACGAACGCCGGCGGACTGGGAATCCTCTGCGCAGACGCTTGCGCGGCCGTCGGACTCGAGCTGCCGGAGTTGGGCGAGGAGACACACGAAGCGTTGCGCCCGCTCTTGCCCGGCGACGCGAGCCTCGCGAACCCGGTCGACCTGCTCGGCTCCGCAACCGCAGCGAACTTCGAGGCGGTGATCCCAACCCTGCTCGAGGACAAGCGGCTCGACTCCCTGATCGTGCTCTTCGTACCCCCCGTCGTGGCCGGCGCCGACGAGGTCGCCTCGGCGATCATCGACGCCGCCGGACGCAGCGGCACGGACAAGCCCGTGCTGGCGGTACTGATCAGCGGCCGGGGAACGCCTGAGGCGCTGCGGAAAGAAGGAAGCCCCGTCGCCTCCTTTGCCTACCCGGAGTCGGCAGCACGCGCCCTGGGCCTTGCCGCCATCCGAGCGGAGTGGCTGCGTCGGCCGGCCGGCACGGTCCCGCATCCGCCCGAGGCCGACGTCGCCCGCGCTCGGCGGATCGTCGAGACCGCCCTCGAGAACGAGACGAGTACGTGGCTCGACCCCGAAGCGACTCGCGGGCTCCTTCAGGCCTACGGCCTGCCGCTCGTGCCCGAGCGGGTAGCGCGAACGGCAGCGCAGGCCGTCTCGGCCGCCGAGGAGCTCGGGCTGCCGACCGTCATCAAGACGGCGGAGGCAGGCGCACACAAGACGGAACGGGGCGGGATCGCGCTTGGCCTTCGCGACGAGGAGCAGATCCGTGCCGCCGTCGAGCGGATCGGCACCCCGGTGCTGGTGCAACCGATGATCGGCGGAGGTGCCGAGGTTCTGGCCGGGATCGTCCAGGACCCGGTCTTCGGCCCGCTCGTCGCTTTCGGCCCCGGAGGCGTCTACGCCGAGCTGATCGGGGCCGCGGCATTCCGAATCGCCCCGCTGACGGACGTCGACGCCGAGGAGCTCGTGCGCGAGGGGAAGGCCGGGCGCCTCGTTGCAGGCTATAGGGGGACCCCCCGCGCCGACGCCAGCGCCCTCGTCGACGTGCTCCACAGGTTGTCTCGGCTGGCCGTGGATCTGCCGGAGGTCGCGGAGCTGGATCTCAATCCGGTGATCGCCCTCCCCGACCGCTGCGTCGCGGTCGATGCGCGCATCCGGCTCGCTCTGCGCCTGTCCCAGCCCGGTCTGAAAAGCTGGTAGCTGCCGTCCCTCGTACGCAGAAACCCGCAAAGAAAGCACGGAAAGCGGGCAATCCCGGTCAGGCCCGCGGCGGATGCCGCTCCCTTTCCGAGCGTCGACAGTTCGGGAAACGAAGAAGGGAGCTTCCGATGAAGCGACTACTCATCATCGTGGCAGGGTTCAGCGTCGGCATCGGCCTCACGGCCGGGGTCGCGATGACGGGAACGAAGACCCAGCGGCAAGCGACGACGCCGTCAAAGTCGACGATCACGATCCGGCATCAGATGAAGGGATGTCACGCGTGGTCGGTCAACGGCGGCCCGTACCGTGCGAGCCAGCAGACGGTGCTCGCCCGCGGTGGCACGATCACGTTCGTCGACAACGACGTGATGCCGCACAAGCTGGTCGAGACACGCGGCCCGGCCGTTCGTTACCACGGCGGCCCGGCGATGCGGCACATGAGCGCGACCGTGCGAGTCACGTTCGGCAACCCGGGCGTCTACAAGTTCACGACCAAGGCCGGTGAGGACTATCCGGGCATGGCGATGAAGACGATCGGCGAGGACAACGTCCTGCGCCTGACCGTGAAGGTCACGTGACGTGAGCGGCAAGCCGTTTCGCGTCGTGATCGCCGGCGGAGGCGTGGCAGCGCTCGAAGCGCTCCTCGCGCTCCGCCGGCTTGCGGAGGGTCGGGTTTCCGTCGAGCTGCTCTCCGCCGAGACCCACTTCTGGTACCGCCCGCTGGCCGTTGCGGAGCCGTTCGGGCTCGGCGCGGTTCATGGGCTCGATCTCGGCTCGGTCGCCGACGAGTGCGGCGCCACGCTCGTGCTCGACTCGCTCGCGGCGGTCGACGAGAAAGCCCACGTGGCGACGACGTCGTCGGGCGCCCAACTCGACTACGACGCTCTACTGATCGCCGTCGGGGCCCGACCGGTCGCGGCGGTCCCCGGAGCGTTCACCTTTCGCGGCCCGGCCGACGCCGATGCCTTCCAAGCGCTGCTCTCGGGCGTCGGAGCGGGTGAGCGCATCGCGTTCGCGGTTCCGGGCGGCGTCGCCTGGCCCCTGCCTCTGTACGAGCTGGCCCTGCAGACGGCTGCCTATTTCAGGCGGCTGCCGCTTGCAGTTGACACCGCGATCGTCACGCACGAACACGAGCCGCTCGAGCTCTTCGGCCCGGATGCCGTCGCGGCGATCACGAGACTCGTCCGCGAGCGTGGCATGGATCTCGTCTCCGATCGGTACCCGGTCTCCTTCGTCGGCCGACAGCTCTCACTCGCACCCGAAGGAGAGATCGAAGCCGACCGCCTCGTCGCCCTGCCGCGATTGCAGGGCCCGGCGATCGAAGGCGTCCCCACCGACTCGCAGGGCTTCATTCCCACCGACTCCAGTGGGTGCGTTCGAGGCCTCACAGACGTCTTCGCCGCCGGCGACGCGACGACGTTTCCGATCAAACAAGGCGGCATCGCGACCCAGCAGGCCGACGCCGCAGCCGAGGAGATCGCGATGCTTGCGGGCGTCGAGCTCCAGCCGGCGCCGTTCAGGCCCGTCCTGCGAGGCCTGATCCTGACGGGGAGCGCACCGATCTTTGCGCGTGCCGAGCTGACCGCCGCGGGCAACCCGTTCGCGACCGGAGGCGAGGCGCTCTGGTGGCCGCCGGGCAAGATCGTCGGCCGCTACCTCGCCCCGTTCCTGGCCGAGCGCGCTGGAGCGATCCTCGGCCCTGCGCCGCACGAGAGCCTCTCGGTCACGGTTGATCTCTCGACGCAAGCACTGG
>DATFXA010000126.1:0-5602 GCA_035258645.1 Gaiellaceae bacterium | reverse complement strand
GGGAGCTCGAAGCTCGCGCGCGCCTCGGCAGAGGCCCTAGCCAGCGATCGCTCGGGCAACGGCCGCCCGGTGACGAGAAACTTCGAGCCGTCGTGCCCGGAGATCGGCGCCGCGAGAAAGACCCGTCTCGCAAGCGGAGCGGCGAGCCGGTTCGCCAGCCCGAGGTGGGCGTCGGCCTCCATCAGCGCGGCCGGCGTCCGCTGCACAGCCGCGGCGAGCACCATCGGCCCGGAGACGTAGCCGCCGGCCCCGAGCACGACGTCCGGCCGCCGCCGCCGCAGGATCTTCAGACAGGCGGCTGGCGCGCCCGCCGCGGTGGCCAGTGCCCGCACGAGCGCAATCCCGGCGCGCCGCGGCAGGCCGGAGCTTCGAAACGCGTCGAACTCGTAGCCCGCCTCAGGAACGAGCCGTGCCTCGACGCGATCCGGGGACCCGGCGAAGGTCACCCGGACGCCGCGCTTTTGCAGCTCCTCGGCGACCGCGAGCGCCGGCAGTACGTGCCCCGCCGTGCCCCCTGCCGCGATCACGCACTTGAGCTCTCGCTTCTCCGCCATGACCGACCGCGATGTTAAGGAGGATGCCGACCCCGGCGAGAGCGACGATCAGGCTCGAGCCTCCGTACGAGACGAACGGCAGCGGGATTCCGGTCAGCGGCGCGAGCCCCATAACAGCCGCGATGTTGATCGCCGCCTGGCCGCAGATCAGCATGGTGACGCCGGTCGCGAGCGCCTTGCCGAACGGATCCCGGCAGCGAAGCGCGATGCGCAGCCCGACGTAGGCAAAGGTCGCGTACGCCGCGATCAGCGCACTGGCGCCGACGAGGCCGAGCTCTTCGCCGATGATCGCGAAGATCATGTCGGTGTGGGCTTCGGGGAGGAAGTTGGCCTTCTCGATGCTCTGGCCGAGCCCGCGGCCGAAGAACCCGCCCGAACCGAGCCCGATCATCGCCTGGACGATCTGAAAGCCGGCGCCCTGCGCGTCGTGCCAGGGGTTGACGAAGCTGAAGATGCGTGCCCGCCGATAGGGCTCGAACCAGACCGCCGCTACTCCGAGTGCCGTGGCGATCGCCAGACCGCCCCCGAGCACGCGGACCGGCGTCCCGGCAACGAGCAAGATCCCGGCGAGCATGACGAAGATCGCGATCGTCGTCCCGAGGTCGGGCTCGAGCATCAGCAGCCCGGCGAAGACGCAGGCGAGGGCGCCGATCGGACGCCACAGCTCCTTGAGCGTCGTCGGGGGACGGCGGCGGGCGAGGTAGGCGGCCGCCCAGACCGCGAGCGCGAGCTTCGCGAGCTCGGACGGCTGAAACACGGCCGGCCCCAGGGTGAGCCAGCGGCGAGCACCATTGACCGTCGAGCCGAGCACTAGTACCCCGATGAGCAGGGCGAGGCTGGCCGTTACGAGCACAGGGGCGAGCTTCCGAAGCGCCTGGAAGCGAAACCGCGCAAAGACGACCATCAGCGCCAGGCCCAGAACTGCGTAGATCGCCTGGCGCTTGACGTAGTACGCGGGGTCGCCGTTCTCGAGCGCCGCCGATGCCGACGTGGCGCTGTAGACCATCACCAGGCCGAACGCGACCAGCCCGAAGCTGACCAGCAGCAGGAGCCTGGCCTCGAACTGCCCTTTCGTCACATGGGCAGATTCGCCACGAGCCGCTTGAAGTCCTCGCCCCGCTCCTCGAAGTCGCGGAACTGGTCGTAGCTCGCGCACGCAGGCGAGAGCAGTACGACGTCGCCCGGCTGGGCCGCGGCCGCCGCCCGCTCGACCGCGGTTGGGAGATCGCCTGCCCGGATCGTGTCCGGAATCGCCCCTGCCAGCTCGTCGGCGGTCTCACCGATCACGTAGACAGCCCGGATGTTCGGCCCAAGAGCCGTCGCCAGCGGCGCGAAGTCCTCGCGCTTCCGTGAGCCGCCGAGTATCAGACGGACCGGGGTGTCCTCGTAGGCCGCGAGCGCGCGCAGGGTCGCCGCCACGTTGGTCGCCTTCGAGTCGTTGACGTAGCCGACGCCGCTGCGCTCGCCGACGAGCTCCAGCCGGTGCGCCACGCCTTTGAATCCGCGCAGGCCGAAGGCGATCTGTTCGTCGGTCGCGCCTGCCGCCCGGGCGGCGGCCGTGGCGGCGGCTGCGTTCTCACGGTTGTGCTTTCCGCGGAGAGACGGCTCCGCCGGCAACGAGTCGTCGGCTGCGAACTCGACCCGGCGCGCCTGAACCTTGTGATCTAGATCACGGGGAACGACGGCCGTGTCGGACGAGGTCTGGTTTTCGAAGATCCGCAGCTTCGCGCCCCTGTAGGCCTCGAACGAGCCGTGCCGGTCGAGGTGGTCGGGCTCCAGGTTGAGCAGCACGGCGATCTGCGGACGGAACCGATCGATGTCCTCGAGCTGAAACGAGGACAGCTCCACGACGACGAGCTGCCCTGGCTCCACCTCGCCGTCCAGGTCGGATAGAGCCCGGCCGACGTTGCCGGCCACGGGCGCGCCGAGGATGAAACCGAGCCACTCCGCCGTCGTGGTCTTCCCGTTCGTGCCGGTGACGCCAAGGATCGGGTTGGGCAGCAGCCGGGAGGCGAGCTCGATCTCGCTCCAGACCGGAATCCCACGCTCGCGCGCGGCCGCGACGAGCCGCGCCTCTCCCGGCACCCCGGGGCTCTTGACGAGCAGGCCGGCTCGGTCGAGGAGCGAGACGTCGCCGTCGTTTCTTAGCTCTCGGTCGGCGCGGACGACGTCCACCTCACGTCGCTCGAGAGCCGCCGCCGCTGCGAGCCCCGAGCGCGCCAACCCGAGCACGAGCACGCGTTCCGGCAGCAAGCTCAGCGGAACCCGCGGAAGTAGCGGTAGTACAGCGCGAAGGCGGCCGCACAGAGCAGGCCCGTGACGATCCAGAACCGGACCATGATCTTCGTCTCGGACCAGGCCTTCATCTCGAAGTGATAGTGAATCGGAGCCATCAGGAAGATCCGCCGGCCCCAATAGCGGAACGAGAACACCTGCAGGATCACCGAGACCGCTTCGATCGCGAAGATGCCGCCGATCAGAAGCAGCAGGAAGATCGTCTTCGTCATGATCGCGAAGGCCGCGAGCGCGCCGCCGATCGCCATCGAGCCGGTGTCGCCCATGAACACCTCGGCGGGGAACGCGTTGTACCAGAGGAATCCGATCAGCCCGCCGATCAGCGCGGCGCCGACGATCGCGAGGTCGAGCTTGGTCTCGAAGCGGTGCCCGGGCGGGCCTGAGCGGATCCAGGCGATCACGTTGATCGCGGCGTAGGTGAACAGCGCGATGATGCCCGTTCCGGCTGCCAGGCCGTCGAGCCCGTCGGTGAGGTTGACCCCGTTGGCCGCCCCGGCGATGACGAGGAAGAGCAGGCCGTACCAGGCCCACGAGAGCTCGATGTGCCCGAGGCCGGGCACGTAGACGTTGGTCGGTATGTGCTGGTGCCGCGCGGCGATCCCGACGCCGACCGTGATCGCCCCCAACAAGAGCAGCTTCCAGCGCGCGTTGAGCCCGAGCGAGCGGCGGTGGGTCAGCTTGATGAAGTCGTCCAGGAAGCCGATCGCGCCGCAGGCGAGCGTCACGAAGAGCACCGTCAGCGCCGGCACCGTATAGCGCGCGACGGCGAGATAGGCGGCCGTCGCCGCGCCGAGCGTCAGCAGGCCGCCCATGATCGGCGTTCCCTGCTTGGTCGAGTGGGCCTCCGACATCTCCTCACGGATGTGCTGCCCGTACTCGCGTCGGCGTAGGAAGGCGATGAAGCGCGGTCCGGCGAGGATCGAAATCAGCATCGCGGCGAGGCCCGCGATCAGGACGCGGACCACGTTAGGCCTTCACCGCCGCCAACGCTTCCGCTACCGCCTCGAGCCCCATCGCCCGCGAACCCTTGACCAAGACGGCGTCGCCCGGACGGACGAGCTCGTCGAGCTCGCGCAACGCCTCGTGGACGTTCGGCGTCCAGCGCGAGGGGACGCCCGCAGCTCCGTCGATGTACCCTCGGGCAAGCTCTCCGACGGCAAGCAGCTCGTCGACCTCGAGCTCCTTGGCCGCCTCGCCGACCTCGCGGTGGTACGCCGGCGCCGTCCGGCCGAGCTCCGCCATGTCACCGAGAATCGCAACCCGGCGTCGGTTCCCGGCACGGGCGGCGAGATAGCCGAGCGCGGCTCGCATCGACACCGGGTTCGCGTTGTAGGCGTCGTTGATCAGTAGGCCGCCGCCGGGCAGCTCACGCTCCTCGCCGCGCCACTGGGAGAAGTCGACGTCGACGCGTTCCGGCCGGGGAAGTCCGAGCGCGTCCAGCGCGGCCAGAGCAGCCGCGGCGTTCTCGGCCTGATGTTCCGCGACGAAGTTGAAGCTGACGCCTCCGACGGTGGTGCGGCCGCCGCCCACCTCCGCTGCCGGAACGCCGAGCCTCACGACGCGAATGTCGTCGCGCTCGACCGGGAATTCCTCGGGCACGATCGCGACGCCTCCCGGCGGCAGCGCCGCGACCAGCTCGCTCTTCGCCTGGACGACCCCCTCGAGCGACTCGACGAGCTCGAGGTGCACGGGGCCGACGTTCGTGATCACGCCGATCTCGGGCAGGGCGATCTCGCAGAGCTCGGCGATCTGGCCCAGGCCGCGCATCGCCAGCTCGAGGATGCAGACCTCGCTGTCGGGCTCGAGGCGGCAAAGGGTCAACGGAACGCCGATCTCGTTGTTGAAGTTCCCCTCGTTGGCGATCGTTCGCGCGGAGGGCCGGCAGAGAGCGGCGAGCAGATCCTTGGTCGAGGTCTTCCCCATCGACCCCGTGATCCCGACGACCCGTGCAGAGGCGCGTTCGCGGACCGCGCGGCCGATCGCGCCGAGCGCCGCGAACGCGTCGTCCGGGACCAGCGTCGCCGCCGCGCCGCGCGCGAAAGCGTGCTTGCGAAAGTCGGCACCTTGCCCGATCGCGACGAACAAGTCGCCTTCTGCAATCCGGCGGGAGTCGACCTGGACGCCGGTGACGTCGGCCGCCCACGCAGCGCGATCGAGCTCGCCCGGAGCGAGAAACGCGACCTCGTCCAACGAGAGCGGGATCACAACGCGGCTCCGAGCTTCCGAAGAGCCTCGCGCGCGACCTCGCGGTCGTCGAAGGGAACGACCCGCCCGGCGAACTCTTGTCCCTGCTCATGCCCCTTGCCGGCGATGACCACGACGTCGCCCTCCTCCGCGAGCGCGAGCGCCCGCCCGATCGCGGCCGCGCGGTCCGGCTCCACCTCGAGGCCCTCGCCGGCTCCGGCGAGCACCTCGGCGATGATCGCGTCCGGGTCCTCGCTGCGTGGATTGTCCGAGGTGACGATCGCGACGTCGGCGAGCTCATTCGCGATTCGTCCCATCAGCGGGCGCTTCGCCCGGTCGCGGTCGCCGCCGCAACCGAAGACGCAGAGGACGCGGTCGCGCGCGAGCTCGCGGGCCGTGCGGAGGACGTTCTCGAGCGCCTCTGGCTTGTGCGAGTAGTCGACGACGACCGCAAACGGCTGGCCTGCGTCGACAGCCTCGAACCGCCCCGGAACGCCCTCGAGAGCTTCGACGCCCGTCGCGATCGCGTCGTTCTCGATCCCGAGCAACCGCGAGACGGCGACAGCGGC
>DATFXA010000125.1:0-5442 GCA_035258645.1 Gaiellaceae bacterium | reverse complement strand
GTCGTCGACAGGATCCGGGAGGCCGCCGGCGGCCTACCGGTCGAGCACGTGGTCGTCGACCTCGAGTCCGAGGGCGGCCCCAGGAACGTGCTCGTGGTCGCGAACGAGACCGTGATCGGGGAGCCGCTGCTGGCGCGGATCCGCGAACGCGCACAGCGTGGGCCGGCGAGCTTTCTGATCATCTCGCCGCAGAGCGACCCGACTCAGGCCGAGCACCCGGAGGCCGAACGGCGACTGCGGCGTGCGCTGACGATCCTGCGAGCCGACGGGACCGACGTCCACGGGCAGGTGGCCCATCCTGATCCGTACACCGCCGCTATGCAGGCGGTCCAGGACGAACGGATCGACGAGATCATCGTCTCGACCTTCGCGCCGTCGAAGTCACCCTGGCTCCGCCGAGACCTGGTGCAGCGGCTGCACAAGACAACCAATCTCCCCGTCGAACACGTCGTCTTGCAGGAGGAGGAAGCACCCGTTTGAGCGCGAGTGCCGAAGTCCCGCACGCGGCTCACCCGCCGGCAGCGCACCAGAGCTCGCGCGTCGATCCGCGGACGCTCGGGATGTTCCTGTTCATCGCTTCCGAGGTGATGCTGTTCGGGTCGTTCTTCACCGCCTACTTCTTCATCCGTGTCGTCAACCACGAGCCGTGGCCGCCGCCCCCGTTCCACCTGCCGGTGTTCGTCGCGTTCGTGAACACGGCCATCCTCGTGACGTCGAGCTTCACCATGCACTGGTCGCTGCAGTCGATCAAGCGCGGGAACAGGACCGGCATGAAGGCCGGTCTGACGCTGACCTTTCTGATGGGACTGACCTTCCTGCTGACACAGCTGCTGGAGTACGCCCGCATCGGCTTCACGCCGCACGACACGGCTTTCGGGACGGTGTTCTTCTCTCTCACCGGCCTGCACGGGGCACACGTGTTCGTTGGGCTGACCATTCTCGCGGCGATGACGACACGCGCCTACCGGGGGCACTTCTCGCCCGAGGCGCACGAGGGTGTCGAGATCGGCGGCATCTACTGGCACTTCGTCGACGTGATGTGGATCATCGTCTTCACGACTGTGTACGTGCTCTGACGGGTACGGCTAGGTCATGCCGCTCAACCCGTTACGGAGCGAAGCGGAGGCGTATCACTTCGTCTGGCTGACGATCGGCTACTTCGGCCTGATCGTCGCCGGCGCGCTGATCAACAAATGGCTTGGGCTTGCGGTCTTCATCGTGCTCAGCGCGATAGTCGTCTACTACTACCTCAGCCGCACCGAACGCTGGACGCGCGTGCTGGCGCCGACTCGGTCGCGGACGCCCGCGGACGTGCAGCGGATCCTCGTGATCGCGAACGAGACGGTCGGCGGCGAGACGCTACGGGACGAGATTCGCCGGCATAGCGAGGGGTCCCTGGCCGAGGTGCTTGTCGTCTCGCCGGCGCTGAACACTCCGCTGAAGCACTGGGCCTCTGACGACGACCAGGCGCGCGAGGCGGCGGAGGAACGGCTGGCCCGAAGCCTCGCGCAACTGAGCGACGTCGGCGTCCAGGCCCAGGGCGAGATCGGCGACGGAGAGCCGTTGCAGGCGATCGAGGATGCGCTCCGGACCTTCGGGGCGGACGAGATCATCATCTCGACCCACCCGGAAGGCCGCTCGCACTGGCTGGAGAAAGGTGTCGTCAACGGCGCCCGCGAGCGCTTTGCGGTACCGATCACGCACGTGGTCGTCGACCTGGAGCGCGAGTCGGAGGAGTTGCAGCGATGAGTCCGGCTCCGGCTTGGCCGGAGCCATGACGAGTCATCGCTGGGAAAGGCGCGTCGGTGTCGTGCCGGGCGAAGCCCGTCGCTGCCCGGACACAACAACAAGTAACAGTCTGTTACAAGGATATTTGGCTAGCAGCGACCGAACCATGCGGGTCGTGAACCCACATATTCAAGTAACAGTCTGTTACTAACCCTCGCGTCGCGGACGAGCGCCCGCGAGCGGCATGGCGCGCCGGCTACTTCTTGGACTTGATGAACGCCACCAGGGCCTTCGCCTTGGCCTCCGAGACCGACCCCGGCGGGATGCTCGCGCTCATGATGCCCTTCGGGAAGCCTTTCACGATCTGCTTGTCGGGATCCAGGATCGACTCGAGCAAGTAGGCGTCGTCGGCCTTGACGGACTGGCCGGTCGAGAGCTGAACCGTCGAGCCGTATAGCCCCTTGTAGGTCGGTCCGATGCCCTTGGCGCCCGTCAGCGTGTGGCAGCTCGAGCAGCCCAGATCCTCGTAGAGCTTGGCGCCCTGCGCGACCAGACCGCCGCCACCGCCTGCTCCGCCACCGCCGGCGGCTGGGCTCGCGAGCGTCGGCGGCGCGCCGTTGCTTGCCGAGCCGGTTCCGGCCACGGCGGCGACGTACGCGGCCACGGACGTCGCGTCCGCACCGGTCACGAGCTTCGGCGGCATCGCACCCGCGGGAGCGGGGTGGTAGATCTGGTCGTAGACGACCTGCTTGATCGTTTGCTCCTTGAAATGCTGAGCCTTGTCGGCGGCGAAAGCGCCGTCGAGATCGGGCCCGATCGTGCCGACAGTCCCGGCGTCGGCGAGCTTGTGACAGCTCCCGCACTTCGCGACGAAGAGCTGCTTCCCCTGCGAGATGTCCCCGCCCTTGGCGATCCCGGTCTGCTCGCTCCCACAGCCCGCCGAGAATGCGGCGACTCCCAGCAAGAGCAGTCCCGCGGCGAAGAGGCGCAAGCTACGCGGGAGGCTGGCTCGAGGCTCCGACCTTCGATAGCGCCTCGTCGCGCGTCGGGTAGATCGTGAAGACGCGGTCAAGGCCAGTGATCTCGAAGATCTTGGTGATGTTTCGGTCGCTGCAGACGAGCGAGAGCTGGCCGTCGTTCGTGCGCAGCCGCTTGACGCCGCCGACGAGCACTCCGAGCGTCGTCGAGTCGATGAAGGTGGTGTCGGAGAAGTCGACGATCACCTCCCTGCCGCCTTGGGCGATCACGTCGAGAAGCTGCTGCTTGAACTCCGGCGCTGTGTAGAGGTCGACCTCGCCGGCAAGTGAAATCACGTACGCGCCGTCGACCTGCTCGGTCTTGATATCGAAGTTCATCCGCTCCCCCGGGTGAGTAGCCTCAGTCAGGACGCCTGAGTCTAACCGTGGGTCGCCGCACTGAGCGCAGCAATCCGTTGCCTCGCCACTTGGGCGCTTTGCTGGGCGCCCGGGTCGTTCTTGCCAAGCTTGAGCACCTGCTTGTATGCGGCGATCGCCGACTTGCTGTCGCCGGTCAGGTCCGCAACCTGCGCGTAGTGGTACTGCGTGTTGAGGTCGCCCGGCTGTAGCTTCGCGATCCGTTTGTAGATCGCTGCGTCGTTTTGCAGCGCGGTCGTTGCCTCGGTGAATGCAGCCTGAGCCTTCTGGGTCAGCTGCTGGCTCGTCGGGTCGTTGCCCAGAGCCTGGCCGATCTGGCTGGCGCTGGAAACGCCCAGCACGCCTGGGAGCGTCAGCGGAGCCTCCCTCTGCAAGGCCTGGGCCTCGTTGACCTTGTTCTGGTAGTTCGTCTCGTAGTAACCGGACACGCTTTGAAGGGCGCTCAGGTCGTTCGGACGCAGCTTGAGCAGGCGAAGGTACGCCTTGTTGGCATCTCCTGACTTTCCGTCGGTCTGGTACGCCGTCGCGAGGTCGTTCCAGGCGTTCGGGTCTTTCGGATGAGCCTGCGTCTTCTGGAGCGCAGCCTTGACGGCAGAGCTGTTCGTCGAGCCGCCGTTCGAGCCGAAGATGTTGAAGTTGCCGCGTAGCAAGTCGCCGAGCCCGGTCGAGCCCGAACCGACGCCGAAGAAGACGAAGCCGCCCGCGAAGACGACCGCGAGCAAGAGGAAGACCCACTTCGCCTGCCGGCGCAGGCGTGGGAAGAACATGGTCGACTCGACGGTGGGCGGCCGACGGGCCGCGACCTGCTTCCGCGTCCCGGTCTGCGCCTTCGCAGCCTTGCGCCGCGCCTGTGCTGCTCCTCGCGCCATGAGGTCTTAGGGTACCTCGACCCCAGGCGAGGGGACGGCTTCCCAGTCGAAGGCCTCGCCGAGCGCCCGCAGCCTCGCCCGGATCGGCTCGTCGCAAAGCGCGCCTTCGAGGCCGGCCTCGTAGAAGCTCCGCGGCTCGAGCCCCAGCTCGGCTGCGGCCGCGTATTCGGTGGACAGATCGGTTCCGAACATCGCCGGATCGTCGGTCGAGAGTGAGCAGACGACACCCGCCTCGACGAGCTGCGGGAGCGGGTGGGAGCGCAGCGACGACACTGCACCCGTGCGGACGTTCGAGATCGGGCAGACGTCGAGGACGATGCGCCGCTCCGCAAGCTCCTGCACCAGGCCGGGATCCTCGATCGCTCTGATGCCGTGACGGATGCGGCGCGCGCCGAGGGCGTCGATCGCTCCCCGGATCGATTCCGGCCCCGCGTGCTCACCGGCGTGGGGAACGGAAGCAAGGCCCTCAGAGCGAGCCAGCTCGAACGCGGGAGCGTACGGCTCCGGCGGGTGCTCGGCTTCCGGCCCGCCGAGGCCGACGCCGACCACGCCACGGTCGCGGTACTTGATCGCGTGGCGGACGACGTGCAGCGCCTCGTCGAGGCTGTACACACGCGCGACGTCCGGCGTCAGGCGGACCTCGATCCCGTGCCGCTGTCGAGCCTCCTCCGCGCCGTCACAGACGCCGCTGAAGACCACGTCGCTGTCGAGGCCGCGCCAAAGACCGAGGGCGAAGATCGCCTCCAGGTAGACCGCTCCGTGCCGGACGGCCTGCTCGGCGTACTCGACGACGATCCGGCGGTAGTCGTCCTCGCGCTCGAGTGCGCCCGAGGTCACCATGAAGACCTCGATGAAGTGCTCGAAGTCGCGGTACTCGTAGAGGGAGCGGAGGCCGTCCGCCGAGTCGACCGGCAGTGCGTAGCCGTTCCGTTCGGCGATCTCGAACAGTGTCTCCGGCCGCACCGTCCCTTCGACGTGGACGTGAAGCTCGATCTTCGGGTACGTCACTCGGGCAGTGGGGCGGCGCGCGTGTCCGGATGCCAGCGCGGCTCGAGGAACGAGGCGAGGCCGATCGAGAGCACGTACAGGCCGACCAGCGGGATCACCGAGAGAATCGTCGAGACCGGGTCGACCCCGGGCAGGAGCACCCCGATCACGGTCATCACGAAGACGCCCATGCGCCAGGTGCTGCGGAGCTTCGCAGCGGTCAGGATGCGCAGCCGGACGAGGGCGAGCACGAACACCGGCACCTCGAACGCCAGCGCGACCCCCAGCAGGACGAAGGTCACGAACCGGTAGTAGTCGCGCGCGCGAACGAGGATCTCGAAGTGGCTCGAGTCGTAGCTCGTCAGGAAATGAATCGCGGGCGGGAGGACGACCCAGTAGGCGAAGGCGACGCCGCCGAGCCCGAGCGCGGTCGCAAAGAGAACGACGATCGCGATCGACCGCTG
>DATFXA010000124.1:0-5561 GCA_035258645.1 Gaiellaceae bacterium | reverse complement strand
CGTCAATGACGAGCTGACCGCGCTCGAGGACGCGCTCCCGGCCGCGGTCGAGCTCCTCAACCCCGGGGGAAGGCTGGCGGTGATCAGCTTCCACTCGCTCGAAGACCGGATCGTCAAGCAGTTCCTCCGTGACCAGGAGCGTGGCTGCACGTGCCCGCCCGACTTTCCGGTCTGCGTCTGCGGCCAGGAGCCGGTCCTCCGGGCGACCCCGCGCCGCGCGATCCGCCCGAGCTCGCGCGAGACCGCAAATAATCCGCGCGCAGCGTCGGCCCGGTTGAGGGCCGGGGTCAAAGTCTGATGGCATCCTGGCACGCAGCCGCCGCCCAGTCACCGGCGCGAGCGCCGATCCGTAAGCGTCCCAAACCACGTGATCTAGATCACAAGGCCGCGAGGCCCGCGCCGAGGCGTCGGGCGAAGAAGAGAGCCGGCGTCGCCGGCGGGCTCGCCTGGATCATCGTCGCAGGAGTGCTCCTCGCCGGAATCGTCGCGCTCAACGTCGCCGTCCTCCGGCTGAACATCCGCCTCGACCACATGAACAATGAGTCCCAGCAGCTGCAGGCCGAGAATGCGGCGCTCGGCGCGCAGTTGTCGGGTGCCGTCTCGTCGCCACGGATTCAGGCGCTCGCGAAGGCCCGCGGGTTCGTTCCGGCCGACCCGACCACGATCGGCTACGTCAACATCGCGCCGCGCCGCGGGCGTTGAGCGGCCGGGTCGCGAACCGCCGGATCCGGCTTCTCCTCGCCGTCTTCGCGATCGTCTTCGGCGCCACACTCGCCCGCGCCGTCTGGCTCCAGGGCGTGCGGGCGCAGTCACTCGGCCGCATGGCTGCCAGCCAGCACCGGACGACGATCGACCTCGCGGCGAACCGCGGCACGATCTACGACAGCACCGGCGTCCAGCTCGCCGTCGGCGAACAGGCGATCACGGTCTATGCCGATCCACTTCAGGTTCAGGATCCGACCAAGGCCGCTCCCGTGGTTGCGCGCGCACTGAGGCTGTCGGCGAAACAGGTCTACGAGAAGCTCGCCGACCGGGCGCACGGGTTCGTCTACATCCAGCGCAAGGCGGACGCCGCTCGCGCCCAGCGGCTTCAGCGCCTGCACATCCCGGGGATCGGGTTCTACCCGGAGGAGCGGCGCTACTACCCCCAGCACGGGATCGCCGCTCAGGTGCTCGGGTACGCGGGTGTCGACAACCACGGCCTCTCAGGGCTCGAGCTCGCGCTCGACAAGCCGCTGGCCGGCCGGCCCGGACGGGAGACGCTCGTCCGCGACCCGCTCGGCCATGTTCTCGACTCGATCGTCTCGCGGCCCGCGCTCAACGGCAGCGACGTCACGCTGACGATCGATCACAACATCCAGGGAGCCGCAGATCAGGTGCTGCGGCAGACCGTGCAAAAGTGGCATGCGAAGGACGGCACCGCGATCGTGCTCGATCCGCGTACCGGCGCCGTGCTGGCGATGGCAGTGGCACCGGGCTATGACGCCAACAACTTCCCGGCCGTCTCCAAGGACGTCCAGCGCAACCGGGCGGTGACCGATACCTACGAGCCAGGGTCCACGTTCAAGCTCGTCACCGTCGGCGGCGCGCTTTCATCCGGGCTCGTGACGCCGCAGGAAAAGTTCACGCTGCCGTACTCGATCCAGGTCGCCGACCGCCGGATCCACGACGCCGAGCTGCGCGGGACCGAGACGATGTCGGTGGCCCAGATCCTCGCGAAGTCATCCAACGTCGGCGCGATCACCCTTGCGGAGCTGCTCGGCAAGCAGCGGCTCATGTCCTGGATCTCCCGCTTCGGCTTCGGTCGCCAGACGGGTATCGACTTCCCCGGGGAGAGCCAGGGGATCGTCTTGCCGGCGGACCAATGGTCGGGCTCGACGATCGGAAACGTGCCGATCGGCCAGGGCATCGCGGTCACTCCGATGCAGATGGCCTCCGCGTACGCAGCGATCGCCAACCGGGGAATCTGGACGCGCCCGCACCTGGTCGAACGAATCGGCGACGGGCTGCCGAGGCCGGTGGCGCGTCACCGGATCGTTACCACCCGGATCGCTCGCGAGCTGACCTTGATGCTCCAGAACGTCGTCCTCGACGGCACCGGGACGCTCGCGCAGATTCCCGGCTACCACGTCGCCGGCAAGACCGGCACGGCGGCCAAGCCGGATCCTCAGGGTGGCTACTCCAGCTCGAAGTACGTCGCCTCGTTCGTCGGGTTCGCTCCTGCGACGCGCCCGCGGATCGTCGTACTCGTCGCGGTCGACGAGCCCCAGGGGGCGATCTGGGGCGGCGTCGTGGCCGCACCGGCTTTCAAAGAGATCGCGCAGCAGACGCTGCAGTACGTCTCCGCGCCGCCGGACGCTCCGAGGCAGGTTGCCTCTACTTCGGCGCCTTGACCTTGAAGAACGAGGAGTAGATCTCTTTCGCCGCCGGCGCTGCCGCTTCCGCGCCGAAGCCGCCGTGCTCGATCATCACGACGACAACGAGCCTCGGGTTGTACGCCGGGGCCCAGGACGCGTACCAGGAGTGGTCACTGCCCGGCGGCGCCTCGGCGGTGCCGGTCTTCCCGGCGACCTGGACCGGAAAGGTGCCGAAGACGGCGCCGGAGGTGCCCGAGTGCGCCCCTGCGATCAGGCCGTCCCTGATCGCGTAGGCGTCGGTGAGGTGCACGTGGCGCCTCGGCTGGAAGCCGAGCTCGCGCACGATCTGGCCGTTCGAGTTGAGCACCGCCTTGCCGACGTGCGGCCGCACGACCGTGCCCCCGTTCGCAAGCGTCGAGTAGGCGACGGCGAGCTGCAGCGGAGTGATCGCGAGCTGGCCCTGGCCGACCGCGAGGTTGACCGAATAGCCCTCGTACCAGATCTTCTGCCAGGGCTGCTTGAACGTTCGTTTCAGCCACGCCGGAGTCGGCACGAGCCCCGGGGCTTCGCCGGGAACGTCGAAGCCGGTCGGGTGACCGACGCCGAGGCGGCGGGCCCAGTCCTGCATGTAGAGATGGCCTTGCTGCTGCTGGCCGTAGAACATCGCCCCGAGGCGGTAGAACCAGGTGTCGCAGGAGATCGAGAGCGCCTGGGGCAGGGTCAGGCTCGCGTTGACTCCGGCCTCGACGTTGTGGAAGACGTGATTACCGAGCGTGAACGTGCTCGTGCAGGGAAGCGTCGAGTAGGGGCTGATCAGCCCCGACGCGAGGCCGGCCTCCGCGACGATCGGCTTGAAGCTCGAACCGGTCGGATACACGCCCTGCGTCGCGCGGTTGACCAGCAGATGCCGTGGGTCATTCGGGTTGAGCAGGGAACGGAGGTACTCGGGGTCGGTCGCGGCGCGGGCCTGGTTGAAGCGCGGATAGCTGGCGAGCGCGTAGACCGAGCCGTTCCGTGGGTTCATGACGACGGCCGCGCCGGCATGGGCGTCGTAGTGCCCGTTCGCGTGCGCGAGCGCGATCCCGTCCTGGATCGCCTTCTGGGCGACCCGCTGCAGCGGCAGGCTGATCGTCAGCTGCAGGCCGCTGGCGGGACGCGCGACCCGGACGACACGCGCCGGCCCGATCGGCCGGCCCTGCGCGTCGACGACGACGCGGGCCTTGTCGAGGCCGCCGTTCAGCAGCCGGTCGTAGGCGGCCTCCGCGCCCGACTGGCCCACGATCGCGCCGGCGCGCAGGCCCGGATACGCGTGCGCCTTGAGCTGGGCGGGGCTGATCTCACCGAGCAGGCCGAGGAACTCGCTGCCGATCGAGCCGCTTGGATAGCTCCGCTCGGGCAGGGCGACGACCCGGACTCCCGGAAGCTCCCGCGCGTGCTCGTCGAGGAAGTAGCCGAGGTCGCTCGTGATCCGCGGGAGCACGATCGCCGAGGAATAGGGCGACTTGAACTCGCTGTGGCGGATACGCCCGATGAGCCGGGCCGTCGGGGCGCCGGAAAGGTCGCTGAGGCGCCGCAGGAGCATGCGGCCCTGGTGCGTCGGCCACCAGCGGCCGTGCTGGTCGATCAGGCCGAGCACCGAGGAGTCGACCGAAACGGCGAGGCCGCCGCTCGTCCCCGCCAGGACGTTGCCCTTTGCGTCGACGATCTGACCCCGTGGGGCCGGAAGGTCGATCAGGCGAAAGGTCTGGCGCTGGGCCGCGAGCGCGAAGTGAGGCCCGCGGACGACCTGGAGCGACCAGAGACGCAACGCCAGCAGCCCGAAGAGGCAGATCGTGGCGGCGCCGATGATCCCGACCCGCAGGAAGAACCCGGCGCTGCCGTGGAAATCGGCGGCCGCGACCGAGACCGGTCGCACGCCGAGACGCCGCGGAATGCGGACGCTGCGGCGGCCACGGCCAGGCTGAGAGACGAAATCGCTCAAGCCGTTGCTAAGGATGCCCGCTTCGGAAATGCGTTGCCAGGTGATCGACTCCGGCTTGTAACCACGAAGCGCGGACGGGTCTCGTGGTCGAGTGCAACAGGTGACGAAACGGCTGCAAATCCGGCTCTTTTCGGCTAGGGTCGTCGTCGGTGGCGGCTGGGGCCGTTGGTAGACTCGCCGCGCAGATGAACCTGGAGCGCGTCATCGCAGCGCTCGCCCCCACGGACGTCGTGCAGCGCGCTTCGGTCGAGATCTTCGACCTCGCCTACGACACGCGCGCCGTCGGGCCCGGAGCGCTCTTCTTCTGCGTTCCCGGAGAGCGCTACGACGGCCATGCCTTCGCCCGCGAGGCGGTGGAGCGCGGGGCGGTCGCCCTGGTCGTCGAGCGGGTGCTCGAGCTCGATGTCACGCAGTTGATCGTCCTCGACGCTCGTCGCGCGATGGCTCAGTCCGCCGTCGTCTTCTTCGACGACCCGACCCAGACGCTCGAGATCGCCGGCGTGACCGGCACGAACGGCAAGACGACTACGACGTACCTCCTGCACTCGATTCTCGCCGCGGCCGGGCGGCGGCCGGGCCTGCTCGGCACGATCGAAAGCCGGATCGGCGGCGAGCGCCGGCCGGCGATCCGCACGACGCCGGAGGCAATCGACCTCCAGCGGGCGTTCCGCGAGATGCTCGACGCGGGCGATGAGAGCTGCGCGCTCGAGGCGACCTCACACGGTTCCGAGCTCGGGAGGCTCGACGGCGTGCACTTTGGCGCGCTCGCCTTCACCAACCTCGGCCAGGACCACCTCGACTTCCACGGGACGCCCGAGCGGTACTTTGCCGCGAAGCGACGGCTCTTCGTCGAGGGGGAGCGGCCTCCTGCGGCAATCAATGTCAGCGACGAGCACGGGCGCCGTTTGGCGAACGAGCTGCGATCGCTCGGCCATAAGCGGCTGCTGACGTTCGGTGACGCCGGCGATGCTGACTTCCGCCCCGAGGAGCTGGAGCTCGACGGTAACGGAGCGCGCTTCCGGACCGATGGAATCGACCTGCGGACGAGCCTGCGGGGCCGTTTCAACGTCGAGAACGTCCTCGCCGCTGTCGCCGTCTCGCGGTTGCTCGGGATCGAGAACGACGCGATCGCGACGGGCGTCGAAGCTCTCGAGGGCGTTCCGGGGCGGTTCGAGGCTGTCGACGCAGGCCAGCCGTTTGCGGTCGTCGTCGACTACTCGCAC
>DATFXA010000123.1:0-3792 GCA_035258645.1 Gaiellaceae bacterium | reverse complement strand
CGTCGTGGCGAAGACGCAGCGCCGACGCATCGGCGAGCCCGCCCAGCTTCTCCTGTGCGAGCTCTCTGATAGTCGCAAGCATGAAGAAGCGCCCGTCTTCGCCGTGTCGCAGCAGACTCTTGTCGACCAGCGACTGCAGGACGTCGAGCTCGGCGAAGCTGACGGCTTCCGCGGCCTCAAGCTCGAAGCTCCCCGCGAACACGGCCAGCTGCGCAAACAGCCCCTGCTCGTCGGCGCGGAGGAGCTGATAACTCCATTCGACGGCCCCGCGCATGGTGCGCTGTCGCTCGGGTGCGTCGTGCACGCCGGACCCGAGCAGCTCGAGGCTGCGACCGAGGCGTTCGAGGATCTGCTGAGGTGTGAGCACCTTCACGCGCGCGGCTGCAAGCTCGAGCGCGAGTGGAAGGCCGTCGAGCCGCTCTGCGATCTGACGCACCGCCGTATCGGGCTCGAAGCCGGGCTCCAGCTGCCTCGCGCGTTGCGTGAAGAGTGCTGTTGCGTCGTCGATCGGAAGCGTGGGCACCTGGAATTCCTGCTCGGCGGCGATGTTGAGCCGGCTTTGGCTCGTGACGAGGATGTGCCCATCGAGCCGCGTGACGATGGCCGCTGCGTCCGGGAGGAGCTGCTCGAGGTTGTCGAGCACCAGCAGCGTGCGCTTGCCCGCCAAGAACGCGTGCAGGTCGTCAGGTCCGCCAACAACGCCTGCGATCGTTGGCTCGATCAGCTGTGGGTCGCGTAACGCGCCGAGCGGGACGAACCAGACGCCGTCTCCGTATTGGTCGACGCTCTCCGCAGCGGCTTGCAGCGCCAGCCGAGTCTTGCCCGACCCGCCGGGTCCGGTAAGCGTGACGATGCGATGTGAGTCGAGCAGCGCGAGAACCTCTGCAAGCTCGCGTTCGCGCCCGACGAACGGTGACGGCTGCACCGGTAGGTTCGTCTGGTCGACGCTCCTCAACGGTGGAAACTCATCGGCGCCAAGCTGGTAGAGCCGTTCAGGCGCTCCGAGGTCCTTGAGCCGGTGCAGACCCAGGTCGAGCAGGCGATCTGCGCCCGCGAGATCGCGGGTTGCCTGCGAGACGAGGATCTGGCCGCCGTGACCGGCGGCGGCGATGCGCGCAGCGCGATGCACGTCCAGCCCGACGTATCCCTCGTCGGTTACGAGCGGCTCGCCCGTGTGCAATCCGATGCGTACCCGAATCGGTCCTTCGGCGAGCGCTTCGCGCGCCGCCTCCGCCGCCGCCAGCGCGTCGGAAGCTTTCGCAAACGCTACGAAGAACGAGTCTCCCTCGGTGCCGACCTCGACGCCACCGTGGCGAGTGAACTCCTTGCGCATGGTGCGACGGTGCTCCGCTAGAAGGTCCGCGTACTCATCGCCGAGCTCCCCGACAAGCCGTGTGGAGCCTTCGATGTCGGTGAACAGGAGCGTGACAGTGCCTTGCGGAAATGACACGTCTGAACGCACGTCCTCGACCATAGCGGCAGCATTTGAACCGTCAGCGCGGAGGTTCCCCACCGGGGTCGGCGAGGAGGATTTCAGCGACACGCGCCGGCTGCTCCAGAGCAGCGAAGTGTCCCGTGTCGCCAAGCACGATCGGTTGCTCGCCCGAAAACAAGGCAACGTTGGCTTCACGTTCGGGCACCCGCGACCAGTCGCGATCACCGTAGACGAGCGTGACGGGGGCAGTGACCCGGCCGTACAGCCCGCGTGCGGCGACCATGCTGTCGACGTTGCGGAAGACGCCGCGCGCCACCCGTGCGTAGCCGTGCCGACGGCCGACCCGGCGCAGCTCGGCCAGGTAATGGTCGGGCAGCTTGCGGCCGTCAGCCAACCCACCGCGCAGCACGATGCCGAGGACGGGCTCGTTCTCCATCTTCGTGACCACGCCGCCGATCGCCGGCAGCCGCGCACTGCCGATGTAGAGGGAGGCAACGCGATTGGCTCGGCCGACGCCTTGTGGGTAGTCGTAGGGGTTGACCGCGACAACCCGGCGGACGCGGTCTGCGAGCTCGGTTGACGCCGTGAGCGAAACCGTTGCTCCCATCGACTCACCGGCCAAGACGACGTCGGTGATGCCCAGCGCCGTCACGAACTCGACGAGTGCCCGGCGGAGCGCCGGTTCGGTGTAGCTCGCGCCCGGGGTGATGTCCGACCAGCCCATACCTGGGAAGTCGATCGCGTAGACGGTGAAGGCCTCAAGGACTCGGGGGATCACGAACTGGAAGTGGTCGAGCTGCGTCCGAACTGTGTGCAGCATGATCAGCTCGGTCGGGCCGGAACCCGCCCTCAGGTATCGCAGGCGCGTCCCGTCGGTGAGCTCGACGAAGCCGATCTCGCCTGATGGGGACCACCTGCGGGTGTAGTCGCTTTCCGTGGCGTTTGATGATGCCCGCGACGGGGCCGGGTGTCGATTACCTGCGACGTAAGGCGTCGGATCAGTCAAATTGGTCGCAATTCGAGGAGGTCGCGACTAGGGTCCTTACATGGCCCTCCGGGTGGGCGCACCGTCGGCGGGGGCGCTGCTGCGGGAGTGGCGGCAGCGCCGCAACCTCAGCCAGCTCGAGCTGGCGCTGCGATCTGCGATCTCGGCGCGGCACCTCAGCTTCATCGAGACGGGGCGGGCGCAGCCGAGCCGCGAGATGATCCTGCATCTCGCCGAGCGCCTCGACGTTCCGCTACGGGACCGCAACCGTCTGCTCCTGGCGGCCGGCTTCGCTCCAGTCTTCGGCGAGCGTTCGCTCGAGGAGAGCGATATGGCGCCGGTCCGAGAGGCGCTCGAGCGCTTCCTGGCCGCGCACGAGCCCTATCCGGCAGTAGTCGTCGACCGCCACTGGAACGTCGTCGCCTTCAACCGTGGCGTCGCCTATGTGAACCACAACGTCGCGCCGGAGCTCCGGACGCCGCCCGCGAACGCGCTCCGGATCGCGCTGCACCCGGATGGTCTGTCGTCGCAGATCTCCAATCTCACCGAATGGAGCGGCTTTCTTCTTGCGCGGCTCCGCCGCGAGATCGAAGCGACGGGCGATCCGGAACTCGAAGCCCTCTACGAAGAGCTGGCCGCCTACCCTGGGGTGACAGCGCAGGAAGATCACGCCGATCTACCGACGGCCGACGAGATCATGCTCAAACATGAGCTCCGCCTCGACGACACTGACCTCGCTCTCTTCTGCACCTTTACCACTTTCGGGACGGCCCGTGACCTCACACTCGCCGAGCTCTCGATCGTGGCGTTCTACCCGGCCAACACACAGACGGCGGAAGCACTGACGGCTGCCGTCGGCCAAGCGCAGCTCGGTTAAATCGCCGGCGCATACTGAGCGTGGCCCGTGTCCTGGGCCATTACCTCCGAGGTCATCGACACGGCCCGGGCGTCCCTGCACTCTGGCGGGGACGCACCGATGAATTCGCGCGCCGGCGCGGGTCTTGACTAGCGATGAATGCGCAACGAATGGGAGACACCATGCCGGATACCGATACCGCACCCGATCCCCGCCGCTGGTGGGCACTCGCGCTGCTCTGCGGCGCCTTCTTCATGGTCATCCTCGACGCCGCGATCGTGACGGTCGCGCTGCCCTCGATCGAGAAGCAGCTCGACTTCTCGGCCCAGGGCCTGCAGTGGGTTGTCAGCGCCTACGCGCTCACCTTCGCCGGGTTGCTCCTGCTCGGCGGGCGCGCCGCCGACCTGCTCGGACGCAGGCGGGTGTTCATGGTCGGAGTCGTCCTCTTCACGCTCGCCTCGCTGCTCTGCGGGCTTGCCTGGTCGGACGAGGCGCTGATCGGGGCGCGCGCCCTCC
>DATFXA010000122.1:0-7250 GCA_035258645.1 Gaiellaceae bacterium | reverse complement strand
CGGCAACCCGCTCCAGTGCAGCGGCGTTGTCTGCCACTAGCCTCGACGAGGAAATGACTTCTCTGCGAGAGGCCCTCGACGAGGGCCTCTCGCGCTTCAGCGCTCGAGCGGGGCCATCGTCAGGCCGAGTCCGTTGAGCCCCTCCCAGTAGAGCTCCGCCGGCTCCCTGTGCCCGGACCAGACAACCGCCCGGCCCGTGTTGTGGATCCTGTTGGCGAGCGTCATCCCCTGGTCGAAGCTGATGCCCGGCAGCACGTGCGCGAGCGCAGCGGCAACTCCTTCGAAGGTGTTGTGATTGTCGTTGAGCACGATCACGCGCCAGGCGTCGCCGGTGCGGCCGCCGCGGTCGCGCGTGGGGCGCTCCCGCGTTGGCGTCGAGGGTGCGACGGTCATGCTCTGACGCTAGCGCGTGTTTCGTGAGAACGGGTAGGTTCGGGGCGGGATGACACGCGAGAAGAGGCGCCGCGAGCCCGAGCCCGTCCCGCCGCCGCTGCCGCCGGAGACTCGAACGGTCGGCCAGCTCGTCGCCGAGACGATCCGTTTCTACGGAGGCCATTTCTGGCGCGCCCTCGCCCTCGGAATCGCCCCTGCCGCTGCGGGTCTGGCCGTCGCCGAGTCGCCGGGGATCGCGAGGCTTCCGCTCGCCTTAACCGTCGGGGCGGTCGCCGCCAGCTTCTCGTTCGCGCTCGCGACCGGTCTCGTCGCGGGCGAGCGGATTCCACGAAGAGTGCTGTTCGAGGCCATTGCGCTCGGAACGATCACGCTCGTGCCGGCGATCGTCCTGTTGGGCTTCCTCGGGCTGCTCGGACTGCTGCCGGCGGTGGTCTGGCTCGGGTTCGCGGGGCTGATCGTCCCTGTGATCACGCTGGAGCGGCGGCATTCGTACACGCGTACGTTCGAGCTTTCGCGCGCCGACCTCGCGCATGCGGTCGGGTCGCTCGCGACGCTCGCGCTCGTCGCGCTGCTGACCGCCTACGTGCTCTTCTTCACCCTCCGGTCGGCAGGCACGGCGGCGCTTCGTGCATCGGCGTTCGTCTCCGTCCTGGTCATCTCGCCGTTGCTCTTTCTCGGCGGAGCCCTGCTGTATGACGACCAGGTTGCCCGTGTAGGCTCGACGCCCCGACGGAGGAGGCGCAATGCCGACGTACATCCTGCTGTCCAACCTGACCGCGCAGGGCGTTCAGACCCTCAAGTCGAACCCGGCTCGCCTGCGAGAGGTCAATAACGACGTCGAGGAGCTCGGCGCGCGCGTCCTGCATCAGTGGGCGACGCTCGGGCCCTTCGACTTCGTCAACGTCGTCGAGGCTCCGGACGCCGCGACGATCGCGAGAGTCTCAGTCGCGCTCGGCGCTCGTGGGAGCGCAAAACTGCAGACCCTGACGGCGCTCGAGATCGAGGAGTTCCTGGGAGCCCTGGACTAACCGCGGTAGAAGTAGGCGACTTCGCCCGCGAGCCTCGCGTTGTCCGCGATCAGGCGCCCGTTCACAGCCACGGTCGCGCCGGCGCTCTCGCGGTGCAGGAACGAGAGGACGAACGGCGTCACCTCCTGGCCTTCGACGCCCTGGTCCCGCGCGGCCTCGAGCGCAGCCGTGAGCAAAGCCTCGACGTCGAGGCTCTCCGCAGGCGCCTGGGCGAGGAGCAGGCCGTCGCGGCCGAGCTCCCAGTGCGCACGCGCCAGTGACGCCGCCTCGGCCGCCTCGTCGACGCGAACCGGGACCGGCGGGCCGCCGGTCGCGGAGTAGAACATCGGGAAGGTGTCGGTCCGCCAGCCGAGCACCGGCACGCCGAGCGTCTCCAGCACCTCGAGGGTTGCCGGGACATCGAGCAGCGATTTGACGCCCGACGAAACGACGACCGCCCGTGTCCGTGCCAGCTCGACGAGATCGGCCGAGACGTCCGGCCGCTCGGCGAATCCCCTATGAACGCCTCCGATGCCGCCGGTTCCGATGAACTTGATCCCGACCCGTCCGCAGACCGCGAGCGTCCCGCCGATCGTCGTTGCCCCGAGCCCGCCGCGAACGCGGGCGACTGCCAGATCGCGAGGCCCGACCTTGCGGGCCTCAGCGCCGGCGGCTGCAAACCGCTCCAGTTCGCTCGCCGAGAGCCCAACCAGGATCTGGCCGTCGACGACGCCGATCGTCGCCGGCACGGCGCCCGCCTGGCGTACGGCTCTTTCCGCTTCGATCGCGACGTCGAGCCCTGCTCCTTCCGGGAACCCGTGCGCCACGAGTGTCGTCTCGAGGCCAACGATCGGTGCTGCCTCGCCGTAATCGAGCTGGGCCTCCGCAACCTCGGGACGGATCTCGATCACGGCGTCGCTCCAAGGCTCGAAACCGCCCGCGCGGCCGTTTCGAGCGCGAGCTCGACGCCGCCGACGAGATAGCCCGCGGCGAAGGCGTCTCCGGCCCCGGTCGTGTCCACGACCTCTGCGGGCACAGCTGGGAACTCGGTCCTCTCGCCGTCCCGCTCGACCACCGCGCCGGCGGGGCCCAGCTTCAGAACCCATGTGGCTTCCAGGGCGGCGTCAGCTCCAGCCTCGGCGCGTTCGGTCTCGTTCGAGAACACGAGGTCCGGGGCGAGCTCGCCAAGCACGCCGCGCAGCCGGTCAGGGCCGAAGTCCGCGATCACGCGACGCGAGGCCAGGTCGACACTGACGGTGCCGCCGCCTGCTCGTACGAGGCCGGCCGCGCGCCTCGCAGCGAGGTCGATCGGCGTGGACATCAGGCTGTAGCCGGAGAGATGGAGATGCGTCACGCCTTCGAACCAGACAGGGTCCAGCTCGTCGGCCGAAAGCGTTGGCGCCACGCCGCGGTCGCTCGCCATCGAACGCTCACCGTCCTCGCCGACGATCGAGACGACGATGCCGTTTCGTCCAAGCACGACCGGGCCGTAGACGTCAACGCCGAGCCGGGCGAGCTCGCCGGCCGCGAGCGATCCGGCCGGGTCGTCGCCGCGCTTGCCCACGAAGCGGGCCTCGGCGCCCAGCGCGGCGGCCCACGCCGCGACGTTGGCGGCCTGCCCGCCGGCTCCCGTTCGGGTCTCCGCGGCGGCGTCCGTGCCGGGCTCCAGCGGCTGTTCGAGGCGGACGATCACGTCGAGCAGCACGTCGCCGAGCGTGCAGAGGACCAGGCGGGCCATCGCCGTACAATCGTCCCATGGACGGGGAACGACGGAGCAGCCGTCTGCGGACCTTCGTGATCGGCGGGCTGCTCGGGGCCTCCGCGGTGTTGGCGGCCGCGCGCCGTCGCCGGGCGGCCGCGAAGCGACCGCCGCGAGCCGGTCTGGCCGCGTTCGAGGACGCACCGTGCTACCGCGAGCTGATCGAGCTCGAGCGCGCCGAAGGGCGATCGGCGGCTGAATAATCAAGCGGTGTCGGAAGGACCCGCTGCTACTGTCAGAACGTGCCTATCTACGAGTACCGTTGTCCGAACGGACACGTTTTCGAGCTCTTTCAGCGGATGGGCGACGCAGCTCCGCCCAAGTGTGAGATCTGCGGCGAGGGGCCCGTCGAGCGTGTCCTCTACCCGGTCGCGGTGCACTTCAAGGGCTCAGGGTTCTACTCCACGGACTACGGGCGAGGCTCGCGCAAGAAGGAGTCGACCGACGGCGCCGGCGGCGACTCGGACTCGGGCAAGAAGAAGGACGGCGACAAGAAGCCCGAGACCAAGGCCGCCGAGACCTCGTAAACGCGGCTCGGTTCGGCCACGCCTTGTGATCTAGATCACTTAGCCGCCCGGCGGCAACCGGTTCACGTAACACCCGGGCGGGAACGTGTCGCCGTTCGGCGGCGGCGGTTGCGCCGCGGACTCTCCCTTGACCATGGCGATCACGGCAGCGTTGTCCTCGCTGGGATCGATGTAGCCACCGTCGGCCGTGCCGCCCAGCCGGCAGTGGAGGGTTGTGCCGGCGCGGAACTTCAGCCAGCCGATCTGTGCAAGCTCGGTGGGGGAGAGATCGGTTGCGAGCGGCTTCATGACGTCCCCGCCGATGAACGGGAGCTTGAAGAAGGTGCCCGCGCTGGAGAGCTTCGAGAGCAACGCCTGCACGACGGCTTGCTGCCGGGCGCCGCGCGTGATGTCGGTGTCGGCGGGGTTGAGCTGGTTCTCGCGCACGCGCGAGTAAACAAGTGCTCGATAGCCGTTCATGTGCTGGACGCCTTTGCGGAAGCGCCAGCCCTTCCAGCGTTCGCACCGCGCGTTCGTCGAATAGGGACAGTCGAACTTGTTGGACAGGATCGGCTCGGGCACGTTGATGTCGATGCCGCCGAGCTTGTCGATCAGCTGGGCGAAGCTGTGGAAGTTGACGACGACGACGTGGTTGATCGGCAGGCCGGTGTACTCATGCACGGTCCGCTCGGCGAGGCGAGCGCCCCCGATCTGAAAGGCCGCGTTGATCTTGTCCGGGCCGTGTCCAGGGATGTCCGGAACCCGCAGGTCACGCGGGATCGAGAGGTAGATCAGCTTGTGGTGCTTCGGATCCGTGCGGAGGATCTGGATCGAGTCCGAATGCTGGTCGGATGCGCGCGATGCATTGAGCGAGTGGTCGGTCCCGAGCAGGAGGATGTCGGTCGGGTGCGAGAGGATCATTCCTTTGTCGGGCACGAGCGCGAGCCGGGCCGCTTCGGGCAGCCGCTTGTTCGCGTCCTTGACACCGCTCCGGAAGGACAGATAGCCCGCGAGCGTCCAGAAGAACAAGACGAGCAAGAGGACGAGCACCGAAACCCACGTCCAGCGCTTCCAGCTCCATCCGCGCAAGCCCGTCTTCGGCTGCTTCGTCCCCGGCCCGCGGTAGTCGCGACGCCCGTCACCGTCGCCGCCACGATCGCGCGAGGGACGCGGAATCGTCGGGACCTTGCCCTTGACGCGGCCGCCGCGGTAGACGGTGTACGGCTTCTCTCCGCGAGGAGCGGACATTCGACGCGCCATGGTAGCCGCGCGATGTGTCGGTGTTACATACCGTCCGCGAAACGTGCCTGAGCAGCGAGTCATAGGCGTAGACGTCGGCGGCACGAAGATCCTCGCCGGGATCGTGGATCCATCAGGGGGGGTCGAGCATCGCCGCGAGCGTCCCACGGAGCACGACTCCCAGGATCGGCTGATCGAGGAGATCGTTGCAGCGGCGGAGGAGCTGCTCGACGACTCGATCGCCGCCGTGGGATTCGGCCTTCCGTCGCGAATCGACCAGGAGGCAGGCAGGGTTGACGGCTCCGTGAACATCCCGCTACAGGACGTGGCCCTCCGCGAGCCGCTGACGGAGCGGCTCGGCCGCCCGGTCACGCTCGAGAACGACGGCAACACCGCGGCCTTGGCCGAGCATCGCGTGGGGGCGGGCCTCGGCGCGCGGACGATGGTCATGCTCACCCTCGGCACGGGCGTCGGCGGCGGAGTCGTCATCGAAGGACAGCTGCTCCGTGAGGGCGGCGAGCTCGGTCATACAGTGCTCGTCTACGACGGCATCCCTTGCCAGGGAACGTGCACTGGGCGCGGCCACCTCGAGGCGTATGTCAGCGGCACGGCCGCGACGAAGCTGGCCCAAGCGGCATTCGGCCCGGGCGTGGATGCACACAGGCTCGTCCGGCTCGCCGGGGAGGGAGACTCGGTTGCAATCGAGATCCTGGACGGGATCGGCCGGATGCTCGGGGCGGCGATCGGGAGCTTCGTGAACATCTTCCGCCCCCAGATCGTCGTCATCGGGGGCGGCTTCGCGTCGGCGGGAGACTTCCTGGTCGACCCGGCCCGCGAGACGATGCACCGGGAGGCGCTCGGGCCGGCGCGCGACCAGGTCGAGATCGTGCGCGCGAAGCTCGGCACCGCGGCCGGCCTGATCGGCGCTGCGCTGATCGCTTACGACGAGTTCGGCGTCGACGGTTGATGCTCGCGATCTGCGCGACGCCGATCGGGAATCTCGAGGACGTCACGCTGCGAGTGCTGCACGAGCTCCGCGAGGCCGACCTCGTCCTCTGCGAGGACACCCGCCACACCCGGCGCCTGCTGGGCCGGCACGGGATACGAGCGCGCCTGCGTTCGTACCACGAGCTCAACGAGGCGGCGCGAACGGCGGAGGTCTTACCGCTGCTCCGGGCGGGAGAGCGGATCGCTCTCGTCTCCGACGCGGGGCTGCCTGGTATCTCCGACCCGGGAGCGCGGCTCGTCGGCTCTGCGCTCGACGCCGGCGTGCCGGTGACGGTTCTTCCGGGACCCTCGGCGGTCGAGACCGCGCTCGTGGTGAGTGGCTTTGCCGCCGATCGCTACCAGTTCCTCGGCTTTCTCCCGCGAGGAGAACGGGCGCTCCGTGGAACGTGGGAGGAGCTTTCTCGCTGGCCCTGGCCCGCGGTCGCCTTCGAGTCTCCTCGCCGGCTGCCCACGACGCTGCGCTCGCTCGCGACCGCCGATCCCGATCGGCGCCTCGCTGTTTGCCGGGAGCTGACGAAACGGCATGAGCAGATAGCGCGGGGTGGCGCTTCGGAGCTCGCGGCTGAATTCTCCGAGCCGCCCAAAGGCGAGATCACCCTCGTGCTTGCTCCCGGCGCTCAGGGCGAGCCTGCGGACGTGGCCGCGGGTGCCGACGCGGTTGCGGAGCTCGTCGCCGCCGGCGTGGCTCGCAACCGGGCCGCGGCGGTCGTCTCGCGCCTCACGGGGGTGTCGCGCAAGCGCCTTTACGACACGTCCTTGTAGTCCATATTGACAACGGTGTTGCGGCCCGGGTATCGTGGCACGATCGTTGGCAAGTAAGACAACAAGGAGAGACACATGCGTCGAGCCCTGATCGTCGCGTTCGCGGCGGCCCTCGTGATCGTGCCGGCTGCGGGAGCGTGGACCTGGCCTGTGAAAGGTCCAGTACTCCAGAAGTTCGCCCTGGGCAGCAATCCGTACGCAGCGGGGCAGCATCGCGGAATTGACATCGGCGCTGCCGCCGGAGACCCGGTCGTCGCCGCGGCGTCCGGCACGGTCTCGTTCGTCGGCACCGTGCCGGCGAGCGGCAGGGTCGTGACGATCCAGACGGCCGAGGGGTACTCCGTCACGCTGACCCATCTCGGCTCGACGAGCGCCCGGCGGGGTGAGACGGTTGGCGAGGGATCAATCGTGGGGACGATCGGCCCAACGGGAGACGTCGAGCACGACACCCCGTACGTCCATCTCGGCCTCCGCCACTCCGAGGATCCGAACGGCTACGTGGATCCGCTGCTGTTCCTCCCGGCGCCGGTTGGGCCGCCTGCCGCGCCCGTGGCGGCTGCTCCTTCAGCTCCGGTG
>DATFXA010000121.1:0-5084 GCA_035258645.1 Gaiellaceae bacterium | reverse complement strand
TCTTCGTCAGCTCGAGGATGCGGTCGGCGAGCGTCGACTTGCCGTGGTCGATATGGGCGATGATCGAGAAGTTGCGGATTCGTTTCAGGTCCATGCGCGATTAGCGCCGTCTGAGGCGCTCTCGCAAGGCTAGCAACGCATCCAGCTCGCGAACTCCCAGCAAACGACACGAAACGAGGTAGGCAAGCGTGCCGGCGACGAGCGCGGTTCCGACCGAGATGAGCTGGGCCCAAAGCGCGCGGCCCAGGGCCTCGTCGAGCCCACGCCAGACGCTGTAGGAGACACCCGCGAGCACCGCGGCGGCGAGGACGATCCGCACCGTGGCGTCGACCGTGCGGGCGAAGTCGATCCGCTGCAGGCGACGACGCAGCAGCACGAGGAGCAGCGCGGTGCCGGCGATGTTCACGAACGACGTCGACAAGGGGATCCCCCAGGTGCCGAGGTGGTAGAAGGCGGCGTCGAGCGCCGCGTTCAGCCCCAGGTTGGCGACGGCGACCGCGGTCGGAATCCACGGCGACTGGAGGCTGAAGAAGGCGCGATTCAGCATGAGCATCGCGCCGTTGAACGTGAGTCCGAGCGAGAAAGCGGCCAACGCTCCCGCGACGACCGGCGTCTGACCCGGCCCGAAGTGGCCCCGCTGGTAGACGAGCCGGATGATCGGCTCGGCGAGCACGGCGATGAAGACGCTTGCCGGCACGAGCAGGAACGCGATCTGGCGCAGGCCGAGCCCGACCGTCGAGCGGAAGCCGTCGAGGTCGCCGCGTGCGGCCAGCCGCGAAAGTCGGGGGAACAGCACGGTCGCGACGGCGACCGAGAACATCCCCTGCGGGAGCATGTAGATCCTGAAGGCGCGGTCGATCGCCGTCGGCGCGAGCTCGGGGTCGATCAGGCGCGAGGCGAAGATGGAGTCGACGACCGCGTTGAAGTTGATCAGACCGAGCCCGAGCGTGACCGGCAGCATCAGCACGAAGACCTGCCTCACGGCAGGGTCTCGCCAGTCGATCACCAGTTGGAGGTGGCCGTCGCGGCCGCGCAACCAGGGGAGCGGCAGCAGGAACTGGATCACGGTCGCGATCAGGATCGAGACCGCGTAGACGTAGAGCTTGGTGTCGATCGACTGGGCGTGCGGAACGCCCAGGACCAGACCGATGATGATCGCGACGTTCCAGAAGACGGGCGTCAGGGCCGGGATCGTGAACTCCTCGTAGCTGTTCAGGATCCCGACGACGACGCCCGAGAGCCCGAGCAGAACGACGATCGGGAAGAGGACGCGTGCGAGACCGATCGCGAGCTGCTTGTCGCCGCCGGGGTCGCCGAAAGGGCTGATCAGCAGCGGCGCAAAGACGATGCAGAGCGCGGTCAGGCCGCCGAGCACCAGCAGGATCAGCCAGAAGAGGCTCGAGGCGACGCGCCAGGCGCGCTTGCGCTCGCCCTTCTCCAGCAGCTCGCTGAAGACCGGCACGAACGCCGACGAGATCGCGGCGTCGGCGAGCAGCGCCCGGACGAGGTTCGGGACCTGAAACGCAACGGTGAACGCGTTGACCCGCCCGCGGGCGCCGAAGTAGTAGGCGGCGACGATCTCGCGGACGAGCCCGAGGATCCGGGAGAGCCCCGTGGCGAGCGAGAAAATCGCCGTCGACCAGGCCAGGCGCCGGCCCGCGTCTCGCCCGTCCACGTCGCGAGTATAGGAAGGGCGCCTGCCGACTCCGGCGGAGGGCCCTTGTTCTACGGGTGGAGTTCTCGTGGGTTGGCTACGCTCGTTCGTCCGGGGCTTGGTTCGGGCCTTTGGTCCTGACCCCCGCCCTGGGTGGGGGTTTCGTCCCACCTCCCTCTGCGGTCGAGGCTATCGGCCGACTCCGCGCCGATGGGTGCCGTCGTGGTGCCGAAGGTGCGCCGATCTACCAAGGTGCCGATTCACAAGGAGGGACGACGCGCACTGCCACCAGGGCAGATGGGGCCGGACAGGCCTCTGCTACGATCGCGCAGCCCGCAGAGCGGGCGTTTTTACGTCATGCCGAACATCAAGCAGCAGAAGAAGCGTGTCCGGATCGCGACGCGGGAGCGGCTCGAGAACCTGCGCTACCGCTCAACGGTCAAGACGCTGACGAAGCGCCTGCAGATTGCCGTCGCCGACGGCGACCAGGAACGTGCAGCTGCCGAACATCGCGAGCTCGTGCGAGCAATCGACAAGGCGAGCTCCAGAAAGGCGCTGCACCGCAACGCGGCCGCGCGCAAGAAGGCGCAGGCTGCCCGCCTGCTCAGCGGCTCGTAGCCGAGACGGCCGCGCGGGGGCGCGTGAGGTCGACGAGGGCCCGACTGAACTCGAGCTCTCCCGGGAGCCTGCTGTCGCCCTTGAGCGCCAGGTCGAGCTCGGCAAGCCGGACAATTGCCGCCCTCAGTTCGTCGGGCGTGAAGTTCGCAGCCTGTTCGTACAACTTCTCGACGTAGAAGCGGTTCTTCTTCAGGCGCTCAGCCGCCTCACGCGGCGAAACTCCTTCGGCGGCGAGCGATTGGCATTCGGCAACCCGCGTGACGTGACTGGTCAGCAGCCCCACGATCCGCGGAAGGGAGTCGCGCGCGGGCCCGCCCGAACGCGCCAGCAAGCGTTCGCTCGCCTCTAGCACGCCGGCGACGTCTCGTCGGCCCCATGCATCCGTCATGGCAAAGGGCGGGATCTCCCCGCGCGGAGCGGCGAGCAGCTCGACCTCGCGCTCACCGATGGTGTCACCATCCGCCCAGGCGGCGAGCTTCTCCACCTCGCCCGTGAGCTCGACGAGATCCTCCCCCACGAGATCGACGAGCATCCGGGAGACCGCCGGATCGACCTTGATCCCGAGCGCCCCGAACTGCCTGCCGACCCAACCCGGTAGGTCGGCGCGTGTCCCGCGCTTCGGCAGGTCGTAGACCAGCAGCTCGCCTGCCTTCGTGACGGCCTTGGTCAACGCCGAGTCCTTTCGGATCCCTTCCCCGACCAGGGCCAGGACTGTCTCGGGGGACGGGGCCTTCAGGTACTCAAGCACGGGCTCGGTCTCTGCCGCCTTCCAGGCTTCGACCTGCTCGACGACGACCAGCCGCCGCTCGCTGACGAACAGGCCGAGGGCGTTGCACGCCGCCACGACCGCCTCGCCGTCAGACTCGAGTGCCGACAACAGCTCGGTTCCCTCCTTGCCGATGCGGTCACGGAGCCTCCGCACGGCCCGGCTCACCTTCGGCCGATCGGTGCCGATGATCAGGTAGGCGGCCTTCAGTTCCGACATCGCGGCAAGCATAGGCCCAGGCCCCGCCGACCAGGAGCATCAGCGTGGCTGCGGCCCAGCCGGACCGGATCTGAGCGAACGGAAGCCTTCCGAAGACCTTCGCACAGGTCGCGAGGTAGGCCGCGCAGAATCCGTCCGCGTGGGCGAGCAGGCCCGAGACGCCCGGTGCAAACGGGTGGACGACCGCGGCAGCCATCGCGAGCCCAAGCAACGGGACGACAGCCGGTGCCGCGGCCGCGTTCGCTGGCACGGCGAGCAGCGGAATCGCGTGGAACTGAAACCAGAGGATCGGCGCGGTCGCCAGGCCGCAGACTGTCGAGATCGCGACCGTTTCGCGGAGCCACCCAGGCATCGGGTAGCCCTGGAGCCGCTGGACGAGTACCGGCGCCAGGGTGAAGATCGAGACTACGGCAGCAAACGACAGCTGGAAGCCGGCGTCGAAGATGACGTAGGGATTCCATGCCAGCAACGCGAGCGCGCCGAGCAGCAGGAAGTACCACCGATCTTTGGAGCGAGCGGTCAGCCAGGCCAGCGAGCCGAGCGCGCCGGCGACACCCGCCCGTACGACAGACGGTTGCGCGCCCACCGCGAGGACGTAGGCGCCGATCGACGCGAGCGCGCCGATCTGTCCCAACCAACGCGGGATCCCAAGGAGCCAGGCGAGCATGAGCACGCCGCCCGCCACCAAGGCGACGTTCTGGCCGGAGACGGCAAGCAGGTGGTAGAGGCCGGAAGCCCGGAAGTCGTTCCGTAGCCGCTCGCTCAGTCCCTGCTCGTCGCCGAGCACCACACCCAGCAGGACGCCGCGGCGCTCTCCGTGCAGCCCACCTGCAACCGAGCCACGGAGCCAGGCCCGCAGCGTGTCGCCGAAGCCGCCGAGTCCGCGCCGATGGCCGATTACCCGCCAGCGATCTCCTGCCAGCACGACATGGATGCCGCGGCGCCGGAGCCAGGTTCGCTCATCAAAGCCGTGCCTCGGGCCGTGCGGGAGCTTCGCCTCCGCACGTACCTCGAGGACGCCGCCCTGCGGAGGGGCGCGGCCGAGCGGCAATTCGAGCTGGGCCGGCTCGTCAAGCGGCCGGAAGCCAAACCGCCTGACGCGCACGGGCATCTTCAGGTTGAACCGCCCGGGCCTGGACGGCCCGGTCACCTCCACGAGCGCGGTCTCTGCGCGCCCGACCTCGCCACGCAGGGCGCTCTGATCGAGGCGATCGAGGCGCGCACTTCCCCACCACCACCCGGCCACGGCCAGCAGACAGGCGACCGTTCCGACGCCGCGCCAAGAGCCTGCGACGACGATGATCGCGGCCAGGCAGGCAAGCGCGGCCCACAACGACAGGCGAACGAGATTCGCCAGCACGATCCCGGCGCACAGCGAGGCGAGCAGCGAGTGTGGCGGTGATCGGAGCGCTGCGGGACTCATGGTGCGACGAGGTCCTTCAATTGGTCGAGGCGCGCAGGACCGATCCCGGGGACGGCGTCCAACTCGTCCACCGATGTGAAGGCCCCATGCTGCTGCCGGTAGTCGAGAATCTTCTGGGCCGTCACCGGCCCGATTCCCGGCAGCGCGTCGAGCTGCTCCACAGTTGCCGTGCTCAGATGCACCGGGCCGCTGGACGCGGCCCCGGGAGATCCCGCGGCTGAAGGCGCCGCAAACGCCCCTGCCCCACGCCTCGGCACGACCACCTGCTCGCCGTCTGCGAGCGGTGCAGCGAGATTGATCAACGCCAGGTCGGCCTTTCGCGTGACCCCGCCAGCACGCGAAACCGCGTCAGCGATACGGGCGCCCTGGGCGAGCCGGTAGAGCCCGGGCCGGCGCACGGCGCC
>DATFXA010000120.1:0-8251 GCA_035258645.1 Gaiellaceae bacterium | reverse complement strand
TCGCCTGGGAGAGCTACGCCCTCTGGAATGCACCGGCGGCGTTGTCGATCGTCGGCATCGGGATGGCGCTCCCGACCGTGCTGTTCCTGCTCGTCGGCGGGATCGTTAGCGACCGATACGACCGGCGGCGCGTGATGATGTGGGCGGACGGAGTGCGGGCGCTCGCCGTCGGCCTGCTTGCCGCGCTCGTGATCACCGACTCCCTCCATTTCTGGGAGCTCGTCGTCATGGTCGCGATCTACGGCGGCGGCACGGCGTTTTTCACGCCCGCCTTCGAGGCGGTCGTTCCCGACCTGCTGCCGGTCGACGACCTGCCGGCTGCGAACTCGCTCGACCAGTTCGTGCGCCCGATGGCGCTCCGGCTCGCCGGCCCGCTCCTGGGCGGTGCGCTGGTCGCCCTGAGCGCCGGTCTCGCCTTCGCAGTCGACGCTGCCTCTTTCGGCGCGTCGCTACTCGCGGTCGCCGCGATCCGGCCACGACCGCCCGCTCGCGATGAGACGAACGCGTCTGCGACGGCGGCCGTCAAGGAGGGCCTCCGCTTCATCCGCAGGCGTGTCTGGCTCTGGGGCACGCTGGCCTCGGCCGCGATTGCCTACCTCGTCTTCCTCGGCCCGACCGAGGTGCTGCTTCCCTACGTGGTGAAGAACGAGCTCGGCGCGTCGGCCGGTACGCTCGGCCTCGTCTTCGCCGCCGGCGGCGTCGGCGCTGTCGGCTCGGCGATCTGGATGGGAAGCCGGGGTCACCCCCGCCGCGACGTCACGTTCATCTACAGCACCTGGACGCTCGCGACGTTGGCCGTCGCCGGTTACGGCCTCGCCACCGCCGCCTGGCAGCTGATGGTCGCCTGCTTGGTCTTCAATGCGCTGGAGACCGCAGGCACGATCGTCTGGGCAACGCTGAAGCAGCGCCACGTGCCGAGCTCGATGCTGGGACGCGTGTCGAGCCTCGACTGGCTGATCTCGATCGGTCTCCTCCCGGTTTCATTCGCTCTCACGGCGCCGGTCGCAGCGGCCGTCGGCGTCCGCGCGACGCTCGTCGGCGCAGCGATCATCGGCGGCGCCGTTACGCTGGGCGCCCTCTTCCTGCCGGGGATGCGCGACGTCGAGAGTAGGCCCGCGGATACAGGTGAGCGACCACGTCCTCGCCCGGTCCGAACTTCTCGAGGACCTGGAAGCGCCCGGGCTCTTCCATGATCACCTGCTCGCAGGTGTGGTCGACGTGACCGGTTCTGACAACCAGGCGATTCGGCACGCGCCGGACGAACTCGCACTCGTCGACGGTCAGCGAGACGAGCTCTTCGCAGTCCCGGTTCGCGCACTCGCAGACGAACTGGACTTGCTCTTCATGTGAGCTCTCGAGCTGCCGCTCATTGACCTCCCGGCGCAGAGCCTGGTTGAGAGCCGCCTCGCGCTCTTGCTTCTCCCGGCTTGGTTCCACCGATCCCTCCGTGCGTACGGACATAACCGGCGAATCGTCGCTACACGGTCGAAGCCTGGCCGCACGGCCGAACATGCGGAGATCGTCGGTGCACCTAGGAGAGTACGACGACGAACTCGCCGTTACAAGACCGCTTGCTCGAGGATGTCGAGCCCGCGCTCGAGCTGGTCGTCGGTCGCAGTCAGCGGCGGCAACAGGCGGATGACGTTGCCGTAGAGGCCGCAGGACAGGATCAACAGGCCGTTCTCGCGCGCCTTCGCGACCGCCGCTTTCGCCGTGTCGCCCGACTGCTCGGCGAACTCGATCGCCAGCATCGGGCCAAGGCCCCGGACGTCGCCGATCGCCGGCTGCTCCACGGCGATCTGCTCGAGCCGGCCGCGGATCAGCCGGCCGATGGTCTCGGCGCGGCGCCGGAAGCCGTGCTCGGCGATCGTGTCGAGCACGACACAAGCGGCCGCGCATGAGACGGGGTTGCCGCCGAACGTGCCGCCCAGACCGCCTGGGTGTACCGAGTCCATCAGCTTGGAGCGCCCTGTCACCGCGGCGAGTGGCAGCCCGCCGCCGAGGGTCTTGCCCGAGACGATCAGGTCCGGCTCGACGTTCAGGTGCTCGATCGCCCACGGCGGCCCGGTCCGCCCGCACCCGGACTGCACCTCGTCGGCGACGTAGAGGATCCCGTGTCGCTCGCAGATCAGTTTGAGCGCCTGGACGAACTCGGAGGGCATAGGGATGAAGCCGCCCTCGCCCTGCACGGTCTCCAGCACGACGCAAGCGACCTCGGTCGGCGCAACGTCCTGCGCGAAGAGCAGCTCGAGGCCGGCGATCGCGTCCGAGGTCGTGACCCCGCGGTACTCGTAGGGCGCGGGCGCGCGGTAGACGTCCGGCGCCAGCGGCCCGAAGCCTTGCTTGTAGACGAGCTTCGAGGTCATCGCCATCGTCAGGTTCGTCCGGCCGTGGAAGGCGCGGTCGAAGACGACGACGCCGGGCCGGCCGGTCGCCGAGCGCGCGATCTTGACCGCGTTCTCGATCGCCTCGGCGCCCGAGTTCACCAGCAGCGATTTCGTCTCGGTGTGGCCCGTCCAGAGCTCGTCGAGGCGGCGGCACACCTCCACGTACGGCTCGTACAGCCCGACCATGAAGCACTGATGCAGGTAGCGGTCGACCTGCTCATGGATCGCCTGAACGATCGCGTCGGGGCTCTGGCCGAGGTTCTGGCAGGCGATTCCCCCGGCGAAGTCCAGATACTCGCGGCCGTCGGCATCCCAGATCGTCGCGCCCTCTGCGCGGCTGACGGTCATGTCCGTCGTCGCGACGCCGCGCGTCACGTAGCGCTCGCGCGCGGCGCGTAGTGCCTGGGCGTCCTGCACCTGTTCCGTCGCCATCGGGTCAACCTTAGAAGATGCCGCAAGAGGCGACGGCCGAAGCCGTCTTGCGTGCCGGTTTGTCGGGCGTTTGCGTTCTGAGCGCGGCCCCTTCGCCGCGCTCAGAACCGCTCGACCACCTGGAAGCGCCCGGGCTCCTCGATCAGCACGCGCTCGTTCTTCTCGTTGCTGTGTCCGACCTTGACAACGAGCCGGCCCGGCACCCTGCGGACGAAATCACGCTCCGGGACCGTGATCGAGATGAGCTCGTAGCACTCCGGATCGGAGCATTCGCAGACGAATGTCAGCTTCTCGAGCTCTCGTTCTTGATCTGCTGCCACGACTCCTCGCTCCTCGACGGATTGGAACTTCCGGCGAATCGTCGCTACACGATCAACCCGGGCCGCACGGACGAGCGTACGGCGATCGTCGGACGTGCAGCAGGGTACGCCGTTGGCGCGACCGGGGCAAGCCGGGCTCGACGCCTAGGCTGCAGAGCGTCGCTCTGCTTCGCGCTTCAGGTGCTCGAGGCCGTCCTTTAGCGACTTGTCCAGCGTCTTTTGCAGCGTTCGACGCAGAAGCCTGGCGAGTAGACCGGAGAACGATTCTTCGGTTCGGACGTGCGTCCCGCCATCCCGCGGCGCGAGCCACCACTCGTGGTAAGCGTCGATCGTCAGCGTCCGCCCGCGCCAAGCGATGGAGCGGGGCGGCTCGATCCGGTCGAGCGTGGAGACGATCGTCCCGGGCCCGGCCTTCCAGCGGAACTCGGAACCTGGAGCCAGCGGGCCGGCGAAGAACATCGACTTCACCTCCGGGTTCCAGTCGGGCCAGTTCTCGAACCTAGTCAGCACCTCCCAGACGACCTGGGGCGATGCGTCGATGTCGATCTCGGCGCTGCTCTTGACCGGTGCGTTGCCGTTCGGGCTCACGTGCTCAGCGGCCCGCGTTCTTGGCGACGTAGGCGGCAACATCGCGGATCTGCGCCTTGCTCAAGCTCCCGGCGAACGACGGCATACCACCGCCGCCCGACTCGACCTTCGCGCGCACAGTCCCGAAGTCGGGCTTCAGGTCGTCGAGGTTCGGTCCGATCTGGCCCGAGGCCGACGCGGCGGCGAGCGTGTGACAGGAACCGCAGCCCGCCTGCTTGAAGACGGTCGCGCCGGCAGCTGCGTTGGCCGTGGCAGGGATCGGAGTCGGCTTGCCCGCCGGCGCGGCGGGAGTGTTCTGACCGTAGAGCCAGACCGCGCTCGTGTACCAGACGCCGATCAGGGTCGCGAACAGCAGTCCGCCCGCGGCCGGCAGCACGAAACGTGGAAACCGGTGCAGGCGGACGATCGTCACCTTCGCTGCGAACGCGCCGTAGACGGCGCAGCCGAGGAGCGCGTGGGACAGCACGCGGGTGCTCGGGTCGCGGAAGCCGAGCTTGAAGACGCAGTGGTACGCGATCGGGAGCGTGAGAGCGAAGGCGAGGCGGCCCGACCACCGGTGCACCGGATTGACCCAGGCCGGCTTCCGCCACGGCAGCTTGTGGAAGATCCAGGCGGCCGTGAAGAGCTGGAAGCAGGCCAGGATCACGACGGCGGTTGCGAAGCCGGCCTTGAGGTGGATCGGGTCGCTGAAGAAAAGCCGGAAGTAGCCCTTCGAGCGCGGCTCGTGGTGCGCCAGGAGGCCGGCCGTGAGCGAGACGACCGCGAACGCGAGCAGCGGCGCCGCGAGCCAGCGGTACGACCGCGTGGTCGGCGCCGGTGCTGCGGCGGCCTGGCTCATCGGTTGGTATCGAATCGCAGCGCGGCGGAGCGATCAAGCCTCACGGAGCGGTGGCCCGAAAGGCCGGTGTCCGACACCAGACTTAAACGCCTCGGGTTGTCAACCCCCCAGGTGTGCCGAGAGCGGGACTTTTTGTCCCCACCATGGCTCGGCTCGCCGCGTAACGACTTGCTTCGTTCGCCATACGATCAAACGCAATGGCTGGTGGGCTTCTGCGCGAGCGCGATCCACGCCTCGTTATCTCCGCGGTCGGGATCTCGGCGCTCGGCGACTTTCTCGCGCTCGTTCCGCTCGCGCTCTACCTTCAGGGCCGCACCGACTCCGGCGTCATCGTGGCATTGCTCTTCGTCGCGCTCTGGGGCGCCCAGCGTCGTCCTCGCGGGGCCGGCCGGTGGCCTCGTCGACCGGTTCGAGACCAGGCGCCTGCTCTTGCTCGCGTCGCTGGCCCAGGCCGGGGTCGTCGTCGCGCTCGCCTTCGTCCACTCGACGGGATCGATCCTCGCGCTGGTCGTCCTCCTCGGCTCGCTGTTCGCCGTCGCCCAGCCGGCCGAGTTCGCCCTGATCCCCGCGGTCGCGGGGGAGCAACGGCTCGCGCAGGCGAACGGGTACGTCGAGACGGCCCGCTACGCGGGCATGACCCTAGGGCCGGCGCTCGGCGGCCTCGTCGCCTCGCGCAGCACCACCCGCGTGGCTCTCCTGGCCGACGCCCTGACCTTCCTCTACGTCGCCGCTGAAGCGGCTGCAATCCGCGCCAGGCGAGCACCCGCACAGACCACGCACGAAGCCGACCGCGGCCGGAATCGCGACGGCATCACGTTCCCGCTCACCGACTCGGTCCTCTCGATCGTGATGACCGTGGCGTTCGTCTCGCTCGTCTTCATGACAGCCTCGGCCTCCGCCGAGCTCTTCTTCGCCAAGAAGACGCTGGACGCGGGCGATGCCGGCTACGGGCTGCTGATCACCGCCTGGACGCTCGGCATGGCGATCGGCTCGCTCGTCCTCGCTCGCCGCGTGCCCGCGGCTAGCCTCGCCGTCGTCGCACTGACCGCGACCGCAGTCCAGGGCGCCGGCCTCGCCCTCCCGACGCTCTGGCTCGTGCTGCCGTTCGCACTCGTCGCGTTCCTGATTGGAGGGACGGGTCACGGCCTCAAGAACGTGGTGGTCCGGACGCTGATGCACATGCGTGTCCCGGACCGCCTACGCGGGCGAACGTACGCTGCCTACAACGGACTGCGAAACGGAGCCGAGTTGATCGCGCTCGTCGGCGGCGGCGTGCTGGTGAACACGATCGGCGCCCGCTGGACGCTCCTGATCGCCGGCGCCGTCCCGGCAGTGCTCGCGCTCGTCGCGCTCCGGCTCTGGCGAGCCCGCCTGGTCGAGACCGCGACGGGACCACCCGCCCAGGCGGCGCTTCACGAGACCTGACAGCTCCACGTACGATGCGGCGGATGCCCGACCCGTCGCTCAGCGTCAAGCCCGGAGCCGCAGAACAAGAGCTCGAGCAACACCGCCCGGAGCTCACCGCGTACTGCTACCGGATGCTCGGCTCGCCGTTCGAGGCCGAGGACGCTGTCCAGGAGACGCTGCTCCGCGCCTGGCGCGGCATCGACCGCTTCGAGGGCCGCGCCGCCCTGCGCTCCTGGCTCTACCGGATTGCGACGAACGTCTGCTTCGACATGTTGAGCGCGCGCGAGCGTCGCGCCCGCCCGATGGACCTCGGCCCTGCACGCGAGCCGGTGCTCGCGAGCCTGAACGAACTGCCGGAGGTGACGTGGATCGAGCCGATTCCGGTCAGCGCGGTCGCACCCGAGAGCGACCCCGCGGCCGTCGTTGTCGCCCACGAGACGATCCGGCTCGCTTTCGTCGCCGCGCTCCAGAACTTGCCGCCGCGCCAGCGGGCGGCGCTGATCCTCTGCGAGGTTCTGCGCTGGAAGGCATCCGAGGCCGCAGAGCTACTGGAGACCAGCGTCGCCTCCGTGAACAGCGCCCTGCAACGAGCCCGCGCAACCCTAGAGGCGAGCAACGTCGAAGCGCAAACCACCGCGCAGCTCGACGATGCCGACCGCGAGCTGCTCTCCCGCTACGTCAAGGCCTTCGAGGCCTACGACATTGACGAGCTGACCTCGCTGATCCACGAAGACGCGACACAGTCGATGCCGCCGTACGACATGTGGCTGAGCGGCCGAGACGACATCTTTGCCTGGTGGCTCGGCCCGGGCATCGGCTGCAGCGGCTCGCGCGTGATCCCGACCGTCGCGGCCAACGGCTCCCCGACCTTTGGGCAGTACAAGCCCAGCGAGTCCGGCAGCGGCTTCGACCCTTGGGCGTTGCAGGTACTCGAACTGTCAGGTGGCCGGATCGCCGAGCTGACCTTCTTCCTCGACACCGAACGGGTCTTCCCGCTCTTCGGCCTGCCGCCCCGCCTCGACGGGTAGCACCAGGCAAAGCCCAGCAAGCGCGACCAACTCCCGCAGCGCGGGCTGCGCATGAAGGAGCCGCAGCGTCCGACCGTGTCGCCGCGCGGCGAGCTGGAGCCGTGCAAGCAGATCGATAGTCTCCAGGTCGGCGTCGTCCAGGGCGCTCAGATCGCACATGAGCGGTCGAGGGACAGGGGCGGCCATCTGAAGATAGACCGTCCTCCGAAGGAAAACTCATCGGTCTCTGAACGATGAATTGCGGCGTAGAGCAGGGTCTAAGCATTCGAACCGATCGGAACGAACCGGAAGGAAACCAATGACGATTGCCGACAACCGCCGCTGGCTCGCGTTGTACGTGCTCACGCTCGGCAGCCTGATGATCGTGCTCGACGTGACGATCGTGAACGTTGCGCTCCCCTCGATCCGAGAGGACCTCGGCTTCTCCGAGACGTCGCTCGCCTGGGTCGTGAATGCCTACCTGCTCACGTACGGCGGCTTTCTGTTGCTCGGCGGCCGGCTCGGCGACCTCTACGGCCACCGGCGGCTCTTCCTCGTGGGAATCGCCGTGTTCACCGTCGCCTCGCTCCTCTGCGGGCTCTCGACGACGCAGTGGATGCTGATCGGCGCGCGCACGGTGCAGGGACTGGGCGGAGCGGTCGCGTCGGCCGTCTCGCTCTCCTTGATGATGACGCTCTTCACCGAGCCGGCCGAGCGCGCGAAGGCGATGGGCATCTTCGGCTTCGTCGCCGCCGGCGGAGGCAGCATCGGCGTTCTGCTCGGCGGCGTCCTGACCGACCTGATCAGCTGGCACTGGATCTTCCTCGTCAACGTTCCGATCGGCGCCCTGGTCATCGCCCTCTCGCTGCGGCTCCTGCCGACCGAGCGCCTCCAGACCACCTCGCGGCGCCTCGATGTCGCCGGTGCGGTGACCGTGACGGGCGCACTGATCATCGCCGTCTACGCGATCGTCAACGGGAACCAGAACGGCTGGATGTCGGCGACCACGCTCGGGCTGCTCGCGACGTCCGTCGTGGTGCTGGCGCTCTTCATCGCGATCGAGGCCCGTGTTCCTGCACCTCTCGTGCCGCTCGGGCTCTTCAAGCACCGCAACATCACGGTCTCGAACATCGTCGGCGTCCTCTGGGCCGCGGCGATGTTCGCCTGGTTCTTCCTCTCCGCGCTGTACCTCCAGCTGGTGCTCGGCTACAGCCCGCTGCAGGTCGGTCTCTCGTTCCTGCCGGCGAACCTGATCATGGGAGCGTTCTCGAT
>DATFXA010000119.1:0-2209 GCA_035258645.1 Gaiellaceae bacterium | reverse complement strand
CACCGGCAGGCTGCTCGAGAGCGCGCTCGACGAGCTCGAGTTTGCCGGCGTTTCACGGGACTCCGTCACCGTCATGCCGGTTCCGGGAGCGTTCGAGCTCCCCCTCGGCGCGATGGCACTGGCCAAGACGCGGCGGTTTGCCTGCGTCGTCGCGCTCGGCTGCGTCATTCGCGGCGAGACTCCGCACTTCGACTATGTGGCCGGCGAGGCAGCGAGCGGATTGCAGCTCGCCGCCCTCGAGACCGGAGTTCCCGTCTCATTCGGCGTGCTCACCCTCGACTCGCTCGACCAGGCCGCCGAGCGGATCACCAAGGGTGCCGAGGCAGTCCGGACCGCCCTCGAGATGGCTGACCTCTTCGCGCAGCTCCGCTCCAGCGCCACCGGGTAGTTGCCAGCTACACTGCCGCGCCGTGTCCAAGGTCTGCGCAGTCTGTGGAAAGAAGCCCGGTTTCGGGAACAATCGGAGCCACTCGATGGTGGCCACCAAGCGCCGGTTCAACCCGAACCTGCAACGTGTTCGCGTGCTCCTGGACGGGAAGGCCACCCGTGCCTATGTCTGCGCTCGCTGCCTCAAGGGCAACAAGGTCCAAAAGGCCGTCTAGCAACCTCTACCAACTGGCTCCACGTCTAAGGGACGATGGAGCGGGCTGAGCCTCAGCTTTCCTCGTCGCTCGGCCGGATCACGATCTCGACCGGCGCGATCGGCCAGATCGTCTCCCAGACCGCGGCACGCTGCTACGGCGTCGTCGGGATCGGCGGGGGAGCAAGGGCCAAGGTCGGGCGGCTGCTGCCGCGCAACCGGGGCTTGCACGGCATCTCGGTCTCCGGCGAGGGTGACTCGGTCTCACTCGACCTGCACGTCGTCGTCGAACACGGCCTGAACCTGGCCGAGGTTGCATCGACAATCCGCTCCCAGGTTCAGTACGAGGTCGAGCGGCTGACGGGCCTCCGCGTTACGGCCGTGGACGTTCACATCCTGGACGTCCGGCAGTCGGCTTGACCGCGCGAGAAAAGGCACTTGGGCTCGTCCGTGGGGCTGTCGCCTCGCTCGAGCGCAGCCGCACTCGGATCGACGACCTCAACGTCTATCCCGTTCCCGACGGCGACACCGGCACGAACCTCGTCCTGACCGCGAGGGCGGTGCTCGAGGCGCTCGAGGCCTCGACCGCCGAAGACCGCGCAGCGATCGCCAGGGAAACCACTCGGGCGGCACTGATGGGGGCGCGCGGAAACTCGGGCGTCATCCTCTCCCAGATCATCCGCGGGATCGGGGAGTCGCTGGCCGCGGAGGAGTCGATCGACGGCGATGCGGTCGCGCGCGTCCTCCGCGCAGGTTCCGACGCCGCCTACAGGGCCGTGCGCAAGCCCGTCGAAGGGACGATGCTCACCGCGATCCGCACGCTTGCGGACGCGGCCGAGGCGGAGCAGTCGCGTCCGGTGCCGGAACTGCTGGAGCTCCTCGTCGCGCGCGGCGAGGAGGCGGTTGCGCGGACCCAGGAGCAGCTGGACGTGCTGCGTGAGGCCGGCGTGGTCGACGCCGGAGCCGCCGGGCTCGTCGAGCTCGTGCGAGGAATCGCCGCCGTCGTCGCGGGCCAGCCGCTGCCCGAGGAACCGCCCGTCGAGCAGGCATCGGTCGAGGCGGTGCATCAAGAGCTTTCGCGCTTCCGTTACTGCACGACCTTCGTGATCGAGGGAGATCTCGACCCGGACGCCCTCGAGGCGGAATACGAACGGCTGGGCGACTCCCTCCTCGTCGTCGGAGACGAACACGCGGTGAAGGTGCACGTGCACACCGACGATCCGGGCGAAGCGCTCGCGATCGGCACCCGGGCCGGAGCGATCGAGAACGTCGAGATCGCCGACATGCACCGCCAGACCGAGGCGCGCGAGCGGAGGATCCTGGCGGCGGTTCCCGATCCGCCGCCGGCCGCGACGGGCGTCGTCGCGGTCGTCGCGGGCGCCGGCAACAGGGCCCTGTTCGAGAGCCTGGGTGCGACGCAGCTAGTCGAGGGCGGCCAGACGATGAACCCTCCGACGGCCGAGCTCCTTGCCGCGGTGGAGGCGACGAGGGCCCCCGAGGCGATCGTATTGCCCAACAACCCGAACATCGTGCTGGCCTCCGAGCAGGCCGTCACGCTCGCGACCAAGCCGGCCCGCGTGGTGCCGACGAGCTCGGTGCAGGCCGGCCTCGCCGCCCTCGTCGCTTTCA
>DATFXA010000118.1:0-7899 GCA_035258645.1 Gaiellaceae bacterium | reverse complement strand
GCAAACCGCCGCGTCTTGGCCAGTGCCATCGCGCCGAGGGGGAGCTCGAACGCTCCCGGAACCGGCATGACGGTGACGGAGTCCCGTGAAACGCCGGCAAACTCGAGCTCGTCGAGCGCGCTCTCGAGCAGCCTGCCGGTGACCTCGCCGTTGAAGCGGCTGACCACGACCGCGACGGACCGCCGGGCCCCGTCGGAGGAGCCCTTGAGTGTGCCGTAGCCGTCGGGAATCGACAATTGCCCGGGAGCGTGTCCGGGAGCACGCAGACGCGGCAGCTCGTCCTCCTCGGCGGGCGGCTCGTCTTCGGACGCCGGTGTGTCGCCGTCGCGGCGCTCCTCTTCGACCTCGACCCGCTCCTGGGGCGGCGCGCCCTCACCGTCGCCGTCGATGAGCTCCTCGACCTCGGCTTCGTCGTCCTGCTCGAACCTCTCCGGGCCCACCTCGTCCGCCTCAGTTGCCGAGATCCGGTCCTCGCCCGGCCAGCTCTCCTCGTTCACTCGTCTGGCCCCAGCTCGTCGAAGCGGAGATCCTGGTGGTGCAGCTTGTGCTCGAGCTTGTCGCGCTTGGCTGCGAGGTAGCGGCGGTTCTCGGCGTTCGGCGGTACCTCGATCGGCACCTGCTCGACGACGGTGAGGCCGTAGCCCTCGAGGCCGCTGATCTTCTTGGGATTGTTCGTCAGGATCCGGATCGTCGTCAGTCCAAGGTCGGCCAGGATCTGGTTGCCGATCCCCCAGTCTCGCGCATCGGCCGGAAAGCCGAGCTCGAGGTTCGCCTCGACGGTGTCGAGCCCGTTCTCTTGCAGCTCGTAGGCCTTCAGCTTGTTGAGCAGGCCGATCCCGCGGCCCTCCTGGGCCATGTAGAGGAGGACGCCGCGATCTTCGTTGGCGATCTGCACGAGGGCCTGCTCGAGCTGCTCGCCACAATCGCAGCGAAGGGAGTGGAAGACGTCGCCGGTCAGGCACTCGGAGTGGACGCGGACGAGCACCTCCTCGGCTCCGTCGACGTCGCCCTTGACGAGCGCGACGTGGTGCTTGCCCGTCAGCGTCTCGCGGAATGCGACCGCGGTGAATTCTCCGTAGGCCGTCGGCAGCCGCACCGCCGTCGTACGCTCGACCAGCTTCTCGTGGCGGCGGCGGTACTCGATCAGGTCGGCAACGGTGATCAGTTTCAGGCCGTGGCGCTCGCAATACGGGATCAAGTCGTCGACCCGGGCCATCGTCCCGTCCTGGTTCATGATCTCGCAGACGACGCCGGCAGGGATCAGACCCGCGAGCCGAGCGAGGTCGACCGCGGCCTCGGTCTGGCCCCCGCGCTGGAGAACGCCGCCGTCGCGGGAGCGCAGCGGGAAGATATGGCCGGGCCGCACGAGATCGTCGGCGCCCTTGCTCGGGTCGATCGCTACCTGCACCGTGCGGGAACGGTCGTGCGCCGAGATGCCGGTGGCGATTCCCTCACGAGCCTCGATCGAGACGGTGAAGGCCGTGCCGAATGGTGTCTCGTTGCGCTCGGTCATCTGCTGCAGGCCGAGCTCGTCGCACCGTTGTTCCGTGAGACAAAGACAGATCAGGCCCCGGCCATGCGTGGCCATGAAGTTGATCGCTTCGGGAGTGGCGAACTGCGCCGCGATCGTCAGATCGCCCTCGTTTTCTCGGTCGGCGGCGTCGACGACGACCACGAACTTGCCAGCGCGGATGTCCTCGATCGCCTCCTCGACAGTTGCGAAAGGCGTGTGTTTTTCGACCTCGGTTGCCATCGGTGGGATCGTACCCTCGGTCATTCGGGGGACTCCCAGAGAAGCTCCGCGATCTCGAGCCGGATTGCGCCGTTGCGCGCCTCGCCGGCAATGACTGCGACGGCGTCGTTGAGCCGCGTGTAGCGCTCGTCGCCGGTCGAATGGAAAGCGGTTCCGACGACCTCCCGCCCGTAGTTCCGCGGCCGGCCGAAGCCCCGATAGTCGAAGGCGATCTTCGCCCCGTCGTCGGTCTCGATCACGCCCTGGAAATTGGGCAGATAGACGTCGTCTGGGCGAAGCCGCGGGTGATTGAGGCCGCGGAAGCGGCCGGTCAGTGCTCCTTTGCACCGACCCTCGGCCACGAAGATGCTGCCGACATCGGGCCCACCGATCGCGTAGCGCTCCAGGTAGGAGAACTCGACGCGGTAGAGCGGCTCCAGCCTCACCGAGAGGTGAGCCGCTCGACGTACTTCGCGAGGACGTCGACCTCGAGGTTCACCCCGTCGCCCGGCGCGAGCGAGCCGAGCGTCGTTGCCTCGAGCGTGTGCCGGACGAGCGAGACCTCGAACGTCGGGCCGGTCACGGCGGTGATCGTCAGCGAGACTCCGTCGACCGTGATCGAGCCTTTCTCGACGCAGTAGCGGAGCACCTCTTCGGGCGCCTCGATCACGAGGAGCCGGCTCTCCTCTTCAGGCTCAACCGACCGGACCCGACCCACTCCGTCGACGTGGCCCTGTACGTAGTGGCCGCCTAGCGGGTCACCGGCCCGAAGCGCCGTCTCGAGGTTGACCTCGTCACCGAACGGTTTGGCGCGGCGGAGCGTCTCCGGCATGACGTCGAAAGCCAGAGAGCCGTTGGCGCGCTCGGCGACCGTCAGGCAGACGCCGTCGACGGCGACCGAGTCGCCGACGGTGGGCTCGAGTGAGCTTTCGACCACGAGCCGGGCTCCGTCGAAGGATGCGACCTTGCCACGCTCGCGGACGATGCCGGTGAACATGCTTTGAAGCCTACGCAGTGCCGTGCGCCCGCGGCCTGCGCGGCCCGGCGCAGAATTGTCGCAAGTCGTGGCCGTCGCGTCACCGACGCGCGCGCTTTTGGGCGGTACGCTCACCGCGAGTGGCGGGTGGTCCTTCTCCCCACCCAGGGAGGGGAGTGCACGCGGGCGCGCGCGGTCCTTCAAGCGCACGTCAGAGCTCCGACGCTCCTTGAATTCGAAGCTAGCGCCGCCCCGCAGTCCCGTGTCAGGCCTAGTCAGGTGCGCCGACCAACAGCCGCGAGAGCGTCGCGGGCGGCCAACTCCTGCAGCCGGCGCTCCGTACCGACGTCGAGCTCGTTCTGGAGCTCGAGCATGACTTCTGCCTGCTCCGGCGTGAGGCCGGTGAGGTCCGCGGTCTCGAGCTCGGCGCGCAGTTCGTCGTCCGAGATGTGGCTCGCCAGCCAGCGTGCGATCGCGATGACGAGCCGGTCGCTGACCCGAATCCGCTCAGGGCTCGTTGACATAGGCGATCAACAAGACGTCCTCCCCGACCCGGTGGGTTTCGAAACGGCTCAGCTCGACCGGATCGTCCAGATCCGCGAACAGCGTCGGCCCTGAGCCGGCGACCTTCGGCGCGACGAAGACCAGCAGCTTGTCGACCAGGCCGGCTTGCAGGAACGCCGTCGCGAGCGTTGGCCCGCCCTCGAGCAACAACGACTGAACGCCCTCGCCCGCGAGCAGCCCGAGCTCTTCCGCGAGCGGGCCTGAACATTGCTCGAGCTCGACCCCGTCGGGCACCGGCCCGCTGCCGAAGACAAGGCGGCGCGGCTGCCGGACGGCCCCGACGTCGCGTGCTGTCAGCGCCGGGCGATCGGCGCGCGCCGTGCCCATGCCGACCGCCACCGCGTCCGAGGCAGCACGAAGCTCATGGACGAGCCGCCGGCTCTCCTCGCCCGAGATCCAGCGGGAGCCCGGCAGCGTCAGGCGCCCGTCGAGCGTGGTCGCCGCCTTGTACGTGACGAAAGGCCGCCGCTTGGTCACCCACGTCAGCCAGGCCTCGATCTGCTGTCGAGCCAGGAAGCCGAGGACGCCGTCGGCTACCTCCGTCTCGAGCCCGGCGGCTCGAAGCTGTTCGAGCCCGCCGGAAGCCTCCGGGTTGGGGTCGCGCACACCGACGACCACCTTGGCGACGCCCGCGTCGATCACGGCCTGTGCGCACGGCGGTGTGGAGCCGGCATGCGCGCACGGCTCGAGCGTGACGTAAAGCGTCGACCCCTCTGCACGCTCGCCGGCGGCGGCGATCGCGTTCACCTCCGCGTGTGCATCACCTTTCCGCTCGTGCCAGCCCTCCCCGACGACCTCGCCGTCCCGCACGAGCACCGCGCCCACGACCGGATTCGGGTGTGTCGTACCCCGCCCGCGCTCGGCGAGCTCGAGTGCCCGCTCGAGAAAGCTCATCCCAGCCCGCCCACGAGCTCACGGTAGCCAGCGGCGGGGTCGCCCCTGCCGAAGACCGCGGTCGCCGCGACGAGCAGATTCGCGCCCGCCGCGTGCGCCGCGCCGATGTTCTCGTGGTTCACGCCGCCGTCGACCTGGAGCTGCATCTCTTTGGGGAGCAGCTCGCGCAATCGGCGGAGCCGCTCGAACGCCTCGGGCATGAACTGCTGGCCCGAGTAGCCGGGCTCGATGCTCATGCAAAGCACGAAGTCGGCCTCTGCCGCGATCGCGGCTTCGGCCACTTCCTCGACCGGCGTCTTCGGCTTCAGCGCGACGCCGGCCCCGAGCCCGAGCTCCCGCGCGCCGGCGACGATCTCACCGACGTCTTTCACCGCCTCGTAATGGAAGGTGACGCTGTCGGCACCCGCTTCCCGGAAAGCCCTGAACTGGTGCTCCGGCGACTCGATCATCAGGTGGACGTCGACCCGCCCGCCGCCGTCGTGAATCACGTCGCCGATCGACTGGAGCACGATCGGGCCCAGGATGATCGGCTCGACGAAGTGCGCATCCCCGACGTCGTAGTGGAAGACCCGTACGCCTGCGCCGAGCAGCTGCCCGATTTGCACGCCGAGCCTCGCGAAGTCGGCCGCGTAGAGCGAAGGCTCGACCTCGGCCTCTCGAATCCAGTCCCTCCATGCCATCCCCGGAGTCTAGGAGCGCAACTTCGCGATGAAGAAGCCGCTCGTCCGGTGGACGTCGGGCCGGGTCAGCAGGAACTCCGGCCTCTTCGGGTGGGCGAACTCGGGCCACTCCCCGCCAAGCGGCTCAGGCGCCAGGCCGGAGGTGTCGACGACCGCTTCGTTCTCGTCGGCGTTCAGGGTGCACACGGAGTAGACGATCGTTCCGCCCGGTCGCACGCGGTCGGCGGCGGCGCGCAACAGTGCGAGCTGCAGCTCAGGGAGTGGCTGACCGCGCCAGCGCAGGTCGGGTCGCGAGGCAAGCACGCCGAGGCCCGAGCATGGAGCGTCGACAAGCGCCCGGTCGTAGTCGCGGAGCTCCGGCGGCAGCTCGAGCGCGTCCGCGGTCACGACGCTCACGTTCGTCGCGCCGAGACGCGCCACGTTCTTCTCGAGCTCGCGTGCGCGACCAGGATGCTTCTCGACAGCCGTGACCTCGCCGGCGAGCATCGTCGCCTTGCCGCCCGGAGCGGCGCACAGATCGAGCGTGCGCTCGCCCTCGCGGGCCCCGACGACGAGGCCGGCGAGCTGAGAGCCACGGCTCTGCGGCCAGATCCCCCCGTCCGCGAACGCCTCTTCATCCACGCGCTCGACCCGGTATGCGCCCGGGATGTCGGTCGGCTCGCCCGTGATCTCGCCGCGAACGAGTCGCACAACCGTCTCCGGCGGCTCGTTTTGCGCGCGCATGAGCGCCAGGGCGTCTTCGCGCCCGAGGTCGCGCGTCCACACCTGCTCGACCCAGTCCGGGTAGGAAAGCTTCAGCGCGCCTTCCGGCAGCGACTCGAGCAGCGGCTCGATCCCGTCGGCTACCCGGCGGAGGACAGCGTTCGTGAAGGCGACGGCCCTTTCCAGCCGGGCTCTCCGGACGAGCTCGACGGCCTCGTTGACCGCGGCATGGCCGGGCGTCTGCATGAAGGCGAGCTCATAGGCGCCGAGCTGGAGCGCAGTCCGCACCGGCGGGTCGAGCTTGCGCACCGGCCGTCGACCGAGCTGCTCGATCGCGTAATCAAGCGTTCGCGCCCGCTCGATCGTCCCGTAGGCGAGCCGCTGCGCAAAAGCCCGGTCACGCTGGTCGAGCCCCGCCGCGGCCGTCGGAAATGCCCGGTCGGCGTACGCCTCCTGCTCGAAGACGCGGAGTACTGTCTCGTAGGCGGCCGCGCGCGCAGGTGAAACCATCAGCGCAGACCGCGGAGGAACTCGTCGTACGTCATGCGGCGCCGACCTTCCGGCTGCACCTCGAGCAGTTCCAGCCGCCCGTCGACGAGCCGGGAGCGCCAGACGATCATCGGCCGTCCCTCGACCAGACCGCGCGCACCGATGTGCGGCGAGAGCGCACGGATCCGGTTGTGCAGCTCCTCGGCGGGGCGCGACCAGTCGAGCTCCCGATCGGCAGGCTCGATCTTCTCCGCATAGGTGACGACTTCCTCCGGCTGCGGCGTGGTCTCGCGATTCGCGAGCGCGGCGTCGATCAGGGCGGGTGTCAGCTCGGCGGCGCGGACGAAAACGTCACCCGCGTCGTCGTTGATCCCGACCTCGAATCGTTCCTGCGCTGCGATCGGCCCCGCGTCGAGCGCCTCGACCAGCTCGATGATCGTGACGCCGGTCTCCTCGTCGCCGGCCATCAGCGCGCGCTCGACCGGTGCGGCGCCGCGCCACCGCGGCAGCAACGACGGGTGGACGTTGAGCCAGCGAGCGCGCTCCAGCGCGGCGGCCGGGACGAGCTGTCCGTACGCGACCGCCACGAACGCGTCGACCTCGGGTTCGAAGTCGTCCCCGAGCCGCTCCGGCTGTCGGACCGGGATCTCCAGCGTCTCCGCGGTTCGCTTCGCCGGCGGTGGCGCAACCCGGCGGCCGCGGCCGCTGGGGCGGTCGGGCTGGGTGAGCACGTATGCGATCTCGTGTCGCTCGGCGAGTCGCACGAGCACGTCCGCTCCGAACGGCGCCGTCGCTGCGACGGCAATGCGGGCCACGTGCGACGCCTAGGTCAGGGCGCCGAGGATCGGCTCAGGCCGGAGGGTTCCGAGCGCTTCGCGCCGCGCGTCGGCGGTCGTCCGGTCGAGGATCAGGATCCCGTCGAGATGGTCGAGCTCGTGCTGCACCACCCGCGCGTCACGCTCTTCGAGCTCGAGCTTGACGTCCTCGCCGTTCTCGTCTTTGCCCTCGATCGTGACCTTCGACGGCCGCTCGACCGGAATCGTCACTCCCTGCATAGAGAGACAGCCCTCCGTGTCGCTGAGCTTGACCTCGGCCGTCTTGGCCAGAACCGGATTCACAACCGCGCGGGAACCCTTGCCCTCCCCCTCCGGCTGGAAGACGAACACCCGCTGCAACGTGCCGACCTGGTTTCCCGCCAGGCCGACGCCGTTCGCGTCGCTCATCAGCGCCTTCATCCGTTCGACCAGACGCAGCAGGTCGTCGTCGAAGCTCTCGATTTCGTTCGCTCGCATCCGCAGTACCGGATCCGGATACTGGCGGATCTGGGCGAGTGCGAGCCGGCGCCGCGCTTCGCGTTCGGGGTCGAGCTCCTCTTCGAGGACCTGACCCTGCTGTTCGACTTCGTGTTCCGCCACGGCCGCCAAGTGTATGGACTGTCAGAGGCTTTGCGGATCCACGTCGACGACGGCCGTCAGGCCGGCCTTCCGCATCGCGGGCGCGGCCGCCGCAAGGAGCTGTCCCGCCCTCGCAGCGACGCGCCGGGGCTCGTCCGTCTTGGCGACGAGCTGCGCCCGATGGCGGCCGCGCAGGCGGAAGAGCGGTGCCGGGCCAAGGACATCGGTGCCTCCGAGCCCGCCGCGAACCTCCTCGAGGGCGCGGGTCACCGGCCCGGGCTCCGGGCCGGTGACGAGTACCCGGACGAGGTGGCGGGCAGGCGGATAGCCCAGCTCGCGGCGGCGCTCGAGCTCGCCGGTGAGAAACCGGGGCACGTCGTGACGTGCCGCGAGCTCCACGGGGCGTGAGTCGGGCTGGAAGGTCTGGATCAGGACCCGCCCCGGCGCGTCTCGTCCGCTTCGCCCGGC
>DATFXA010000117.1:0-8672 GCA_035258645.1 Gaiellaceae bacterium | reverse complement strand
GCGCGGGATCGGCAAGGCGATCGCGCTCCGCTTCGCTCAGCTCGGGGCCGCGCGGGTGGCGATCGGGTATCTGCGAAACGACAGGGCCGCGGAGGCTGCCGCCGAGGAGCTCCGGGCGGCGGGAGCCGAGCCAGTTCTGGTGCGGGGCAACGTCTCGTCGGAGCGGGTGCTCGGCGAGGTCGCGGAGCTCGGTCCGCTGACCGCGCTCGTCCACAGCGCCGCGACCGGCGTCATTCGCCCGGCGCTCGAGATCGAGAAGAAGCACTGGGACTGGACGCTCGACGCGAACGCCTACGCCTTGCTCGCGCTGACGAAGGCGGCGATGCCGCAGATGCAGCCGGGGTCTTCGATCGTCGCGATCTCGAGCCTCGGCTCGGTCCGGGTTCTCGACAACTACGTGGTCGTCGGCACCTCGAAGGCTGCGCTCGAGTCGCTTGTGCGCTACCTGGCCGTCGAGCTCGCCCCTGAGGGGATTCGCGTCAACGCCGTCTCTGCCGGCGTCGTCGAGACCGAGGCGCTCGAACACTTCCCGAACCGGGACGAGATGGTGCGGCGGGGGATCGAGCGCTCACCCACCGGCCGCCTCGTCGAGCCCGACGACATCGCCAACGCGGTGACGTGGCTGTGCTCGCCCGAGGCCGAGATGGTGCGCGGCCAGACGCTCGTCGTCGACGGCGGCTTTTCGCTGCTGGCTCAGTAGTCCGGTGGAGCCGACCGACTACAACCGGCGAGCCTGGGACGAGATCCACCGCCGCCGCGCCGACGCGATGGCGGGGGAGCTCGGGATTCCCGACGCCGTCCGCGAGCGATTGCCCGACGTGAAGGCGAAACACGTGCTCCACCTTCAGTGCGCGACGGGCGAGTCGACCGCCGAGCTCGCGGAGCTGGGCGCCCTCGTCACGGGGGTCGACATCTCCGCCGAGGCGACGGCGGTGGCCCGCGAGCGGGTGCCGAACGGCCTCTTCCTCGAGGCCGACGTTCACCAGCTGCCTCTGCAGCTCGAACGCGGACGTTTCGACCTCGTCTACACGGGCGGCGGGATCTTTCACTGGCTCCACGACCTCGACGCCTGGGCCGGCGGAATCGCCTCCGCCCTGAAGCCGGGCGGCACGCTGCTGGCCTACGACGACCATCCGGTCTCGGCCTGCGTCGACCAGGCCTCCCACTGGCGCGAGGACTACTTCGACGAGAGTCCGATCGTCGATGTTGGCTGGAGTCACTTCGACCTGCCCGGGAAGCCGGCGACCGAGCAGAAGGTCGAGCGCTTCTGGCGCCTGGGCCAGATCGTCACGGCAGTCGCCACCGCAGGGCTGACGGTTCGCTCGCTGGAGGAGTTCTCGTCGATCTACAAGACCTATTGGCGAGCCAAGGATCCGCGCGTTCCGGGGCAGTTCGTCCTGATCGCGACCAAGCCTGCGGCGGTCCCACCACCGCCGAAACGAACCCCTAGAGCAGCGAAAACGCCTCGTCGAGCTCGGCGTCACTGATCGTCAGCGGCGGCGTCGCCGAGATCAGGCGGCCACCAGGTCCCGCCGGCACGACGATCACTCCGCGTCGCAGCGCCTCGCCCGCGTCGCCCTCGCGGGCGCGCAGCAGGCCTTTTCCGCGCCAGCCTTCCTGCTCGAAGCGCTCCCCCGCCTCCTGAACCCGCTTCAGCAGCTTCGGCACTTCCTCGAGCACCACCAGCGCAGCCGCGGACGCGAGCGGGTTGCCCGTGTGCGTATGGGTGTAGACGTCCTCGTCACCGAAGTCCCAGACCTGCTCGAGCTCCGAGTGAATGAAGAGCGCCGCAGAGATCGGCAACCCGTGGCCGAGGGCCTTGCCGACGACCAGGATGTCGGCGTACTCGGCTCCGGGCCAGAGCTCGCCCGCGCGGCCGAGCCCCGCATAGACGGCATCGACGATCAAGAGCGCCCCGCGCGCCGTGCAGCGGCGGCGAAGGATGCGCAGGAAGTCGGGTGAGGGCACCTGCGAGCCGCCACGCGCCTGCACCGGCTCGACGATCACGCACCCGCAGCGTGCCGGCAGCGTGCCCGGATCCTGACCGAAGCGCCGCCGATAGACCGGCCCCGGTAGCCACGTCCGAAACGGGAGCCGAAACGCGTCGATCGAGGTCGCGGCGAGCGCGAGCAGTCCCGTCCCGTGGTAGGCCCCTTCGAAGGCGAGGATGCCCGGCTTGCCGGTCGCAAGCAAGGCGGTGCGAAGCGCGATCTCGACGGCGTCCTCACCTGTGACGCCGAGCTTCGCCGGCCACGGGAGCCGTCGCCGAAGCTCGACCGTGACCTCGGCCTCGGCCAGGTCGCCGAGTGCGTGAACAACCCGCTGCGCGCGCCAGGCCTCGAGGATCTTCGGATTGCGGTGCCCGAGCGCCGCAACGCCGAAGCCGCCGGAGAGGTCGAGGTACTCTCGGCCGTCAGCGTCGACGACCCGACAACCCTCGGCCTCCGACCAAATCAAGTGGAGCCGTTGCGGCGAGGAACGAGCCGCCCGAGCGTATCCGCAGCGATGTAGCCGGCGATCTTCGGGTTCTCCTGCAGCCGGCGTAGCGAGTACGCGTACCAGTGCTCTCCGAACGGCACGTAGATCCGCAGCCGGTGCCCTGCCTCGACGAGCCGGTTGCCCAGCGGCTCCGCGACGCCGTAGAGCATTTGGAACTCGTACTCGTCCGTGCCGAGGCCGCGCCGCGCGACGATCCGGCGACCCTCCTCGACGAGCCACTCGTCGTGCGTGGCGATGCCGACGTAGCAGCCCGCATCGAGCAGAGCTTCGAGCCCTCGAAGGAAGTTCGCCCGCACCTCTTCATACCCCTGGTAGGCGTGCTCCGTCGGCTCGACGTAGATGCCTTTACAAAGCCGAACGTTCGGCCGCAGGTCGGCGAGCAGGCGGATGTCGTCCATCGTCCGGCGCAGGTAGGCCTGCAGGACCACGCCGAGGTTGTCGTGACCAGCGTCGCGCAGCTCCCGGTAGAGCCGCAGCGTGTCGTCGGTCGTGGACGAGTCCTCCATGTCGATCCGGACGAAGTTGTTGCGGCGCGCAGCCTCGCGGACGACGGACTCGAGGTTCTCGCGACAGAGGCCGTAATCGAGCTTCAGCCCCAGCGCGGTGAGCTTCACGCTCACGTTCGAGTCGAGGCCCTGCCGCTCGATCGTCTCGAAGACGTCCCGGTAGGCGCCCGCGATCGCGCGAGCCTCATCGTCTCTGGCCACTTCCTCGCCGAGCACGTCGATCGTCGCCAGCTTGTCTTGCGCGTTCGCGGCCCGGACCACCCGGCAGGCGTCCTCGAGCGTCGGCCCGGCGATGTACCGCTGCGCGAGCATGTGCACGAGCGGCTTCGGCACCGCCGGCAGCATCCGCGCGATCGTGCGATCCAGGATCACGAGCGGGCGGATTGTAGTTTGCGGGGGCGTGCCTACGATCCATGCATGGACGTTCGCCGCGTCGAGGATCCCGCCTCCTTCCTCGACGCCGCCTCGCCGTTCCTGCTTGCCGACGAGGCGCGCCACAACCTGATCCTCGGCATTGCCGGAACCCTGCGTGACCATCCTTCGCTCTACCCCGAGTACGGGCTCTGGCTCGCCAGTGACGGCGGGGAGACGGTCGGCGCCGCGTTGCGCACGCCGCCCCACAACCTGGTCGTGGCTCAGCCGCGCGACGTCTCGGTACTCGAGGCGCTCGCCGAGGCAATCGACGACGACCCGCCGGGACTAGTCGCAGCTCAACCAGAGGCGGGAGCCTTTGCGGCGGCCTGGGCGGAAAGATCCGGCAAGACGCCGCGCATGCATCGCGGGCAAGGGGTGTTGTCGATCGACCGCGTCGACCCGCCGGCGGCGGTCTCTGGCCGGTTCCGCGACGCAGGGAGCGACGACCGGCCGCTGCTGCTGGATTGGTTTCGAGCCTTCATGGAGGAAGCGATCGGGGACTCGCCCGACCCAGCATCCACGGCGCATGTCGTCGACCACAGGCTCGAGTCCGACTCGGCCGGCGTCGCGCTGTGGGAAGACGGCCGCACCGTGTCGCTCGCGGCCTTCGGCAACCCGACGCCAAACGGGATCCGGATCGGCCCCGTCTATACGCCACCCAGGCACAGGCGCCGTGGGTACGCCTCCGCCTTGGTCGCCGAGCTCTCGGATCGCCTGCTGACCGAAAGGAGCTTCTGTTTCCTCTTCACCGACCTCGCGAACCCGACCGCGAACCGGATCTACGAGCAGATCGGGTATCGCCGGGTCTGCGAGGCCGCGGAGATCGTTTTTGAGGGCTAGCCCTCGCGCATGAACCCTTGGCGGGCGGCCGAAACGAGCGCCACCGCCTCGGGGAACAGCACGCGCATCGCGTCGCGGAGCGCGAGCGCCTGCTCGTCGGGCCCGCCCTGCGCGGCCACCTGCGCCAGCGCCGCGGCGGTCAGTTCGACGGCCGTGTTCAGCGTCAGGGTTGCGAACTGCTCCCGCTGCGCCTCCTGCACCGACTCGGCCTGCTGCTCGGCGAACTCGCGGAGGCTGCGCATCAAGTCCTCAGGATCGCCGCCGAAAGGGAAACCGGGATTGCTGCCTTCCATGCGGGCACTGTAGCCAGCGGGGATCAGGCGAGCGGAACCTTGTAGGCGGCTTCCACGTCGCGGGTCAGCTCGTCAACCGTCGTCGTCGCCTGCCTCATCGCGGACGTGAACGGCGAGCCGGAGTCCCCGAGGACGCGCTCCAGCCTGAGCGTCGCAGCGCCGATCTCGTCAAGCAGTTCTGGCGTCGCGACCCGCGGAGCGGAGCCGATCGTTTCCTCGAGCGCGAGCGCGGCCTCCTCCGCGTCGTCGATTCCCGGAGGGTTTTCGCGCAACCGGAGGGCCCCGAGCTCGGACCGCAGACCCTCCAGATCGCCCCCGCCTGCCGTCTCCTCGGCGAGCTCGACCAGCGCGGCGATCGAAACGACCTCGCGAATCCGCCCCAGGTCCGTGACCGGCTTCGCGTCCTGGTCGAGCACGAGCCAGCTCGTCGAGCCGTCTTCGCCGCGGTAGGCGCAGAGGTACGAGCGCGCGCCTGAGGACGGCTCGGCCGGCACGATGCCGACGACCTCCTCGCCCGGCGCGGCATACCGCGGCGCGGCCTCCGCGATCCGCCTCAGATCCTGGGCCAACGCCACGCGGCCGAGCATAAGCTCTCCAGGTATATGAGGACGCGATCCGTCGATCTTCCAACACCCGGATCGGAACGGCCGTGCCGGCGAAGCCGCCACGGCCTCCAGTCGGCATCGCGAGCGACGCCTTAGTCCGCCAGTGGCCGAGGCCGCCTCAGCCCGGACGCGACAGGCGCTCGAGCTCTTCGCGCCGCTTGGCCCCACGTACGAGCGCTACGCGCGCCTTCTCTCGCTCGGCCAGGACCCGCGCTGGCGGAGGTTCCTCGTCTCGCGCGTCGAAGCAGGCCCAGGCGACGAGGTCCTCGACGTCGCGACGGGCACCGGCGCGGTGGCGGCCGAGCTGCAAAGGCAGAAGGGCTGCAACGTGGTCGGGGTCGACCAGAGCTCGGAGATGCTGGCGGTCGCGCGCCGGCACCTGCGCGCCTCGGTGCGGTTGGTCGAGGCGAGCGCCGAGCAGCTTCCCTTCGACGATGCCTTGTTCGAGGCGCTCACGGTCACCTACCTCCTTCGTTACGTCGACGACCCGGGCGCGACGCTTGCAGAGCTCGCCCGCGTCGTTCGGCCCGGCGGGACGATGGCAAGCCTCGAGTTTGCGGTGCCGACGGGGATCTGGAACCCGCTCTGGCGCATCTACGTGGGCGCCGTGCTGCCGGGAGCCGGGCGGCTCATCTCGCCGGGCTGGCTCGACGTGGGCCGGTTCCTCGGCGGCAGCATCGTCGATTTCTGGCGCCGCTACCCACTCGAGCGCCAGCTCGAGCTGTGGCGGGCCGCCGGGATCGAGGACGTTCGCTACCGGCGCCTTTCTCTCGGCGGCGGCATCGTAATCTGGGGCCGGCGGGCATGAGCACCGAAGCCCGTCCCGCGTTCTATGCTCTCGCTCCCGGCGGCTGGCGCGACTACGTCACGCTGCTCCACCTGCCCTACACCGCCTGGCACCTGAGCTACGTCGTCATCGGTGCATGCCTCGCGCCGGACGTTCCCGGCTGGCGGCTCGTACTTACCGTCGTCGCTTTCTTCCTCGGCCTCGGGATCGGCGCGCACGCCCTCGACGAGCTGAACGGCCGTCCGTTGCAGACCAGGATCCCGAGCCCGGTCCTGATCGCGCTCGCGGCCGGATCGCTTGCCGGCGCCGCCGCGATAGGCATCGCGGTCGCCGTCGAGCACAACCTCTGGCTGCTGCCGTTCGTCGCGTTCGGCGCCTTCATCGCCGTCGCCTACAACCTCGAGCTCTTCGGCGGCATGTTCCACAACGGCTTCTGGCTGGCGGCGGCCTGGGGAGCCTTCCCCGTGCTGACGGCGTACTTCGCGATGGCGGACCGGATCACCGGAGAGGCCGTCCTTACGGCTCTGTTCGCGGCGCTGCTGATCCGTGCCCAGCAGGTGCTCTCGACCGTCGTCCGTGACGTCAGGCGCAGAACGGTCTCCGTCACCGGCGCGATCGAGCGAACGGACGGGTCGCGGATCCTGATCGGCCCGCAGACGCTGACGGCTGCACCGGAGACGGCGCTGCGCTTCATGGCTGCCGCCAGCATCTCGCTCGCGGCGGCGCTGCTCGTCCTCCGTTTTTTGTGAGCCCCTTCCGCAATGGGGCCTCGCCGCCGGGGCGCGACTACGATCCAGCCTTGTGAGCGCCGAGACCGCAGCTCAGATCGCGTTCGCCGCCGGCGTCGTCGTGGTCGCAGGGGCAATTGCCGCGGCGGTCTCAGGGCGGGCCTCTCGCCGCGTTCTGATCGCCGCCGCCGCGCTGCTCGGGCTGGCAGCGACAGCCGGCTGGATCGTTTTCGCGCTCGACGTCGACGCAGGCACAGCCGTCGCCGCCGGCGGATTGACGGTGTGCTGCGGGGCGGCCCTGTTGACGCTGCCGCTTCAGGCCGGCTTGGCTCGAACGCGGCGAATCGACGCCGAGCTCGAGGGGGCCGAGACCGCACTGCGCGAGCTCGTGGAGCGCGAGACAGTGCAGCGAAGCGAAGAGCTAGAGCGGACGCTCGCGCGGGCCCGCGCCGAGACGAGCTCCCGCCTCGCCGAGGACGAACGGAAGCTCGCCGAAGCCAGGCGCAACGAGCTGGCGCAGGAGGAACGGCGGGTCACAGGCGAGCTCGGCGAGTCTCTCGCGCTCGTCGAGCGCCGCGTGGAGCAGCGGTTGGCGGAATGGTCCGGCGACCTCGACCGGATCCAGCAAGGCTTGACGACTCGCCTGACCGAGCTGGCTCAACGCCAGCGCGAGGCGGTTGCCGAGGCGCAGTCGAGGCTGGAGACGGAGATGGCGCAGCTGAAGGCCGCCAGCGAGGATCAACGCGCGATCCTCGCGAAGCTCCGCGAGGAGTTCGAACGCGCCGCCGCCGAAGCCGGGGCGACAGCCCGGCGCGAGGTCGAGGTGCACGAGAGCGACCGCCGCCGCGCGCTGCACGAGGTGTCCGAGCGACTGCGCCAGCGCGAGCGCGAGCTTCGCGAGCGAATCGCCGCCGAGGAGACGGACGCCGTGCGCAGGATCCAGGCGGGCTTCGCCGACGTCGAACGCCGGCAGATCGATCAGCTGAGCCGGATCGTCGACAGGACGGCGAACCGGCTCTCCGAGGCCGCAGTGGAGCAGTTCTCGGCGACCGTCAAAGCAGCTCGCGACGACGCCGCGAGGCGACTCTCGCGAGAGCTCGACCGCGCGGTCGCGCAGTTCGCCCACGACGCGCAGAGCGTCCTCGCCGAGCGCCTGGCTCAGGTCTCGGGCACAGGCGCTGCGCGGGTCGACCGCAAGCTGACCGAGATCGTCGCCCGGATCGAGCAACGCCGCGACGAGTTCCTGGGCGACTTCCAGCGCAGATTCACCGACGTCGAGGCCGAGCTGCGTTCGCAGATCCGGGCGATCGGGGCCGACGCCGAGGCCGAACGGGAGGTCCTCGAAGCCCGCGTGCTCGATCTCACCCGCCGCCTTGAGACCGCGGTCACCGCGGCTGAGACGAGCCTCGAAGGCGCGTTTCGGTCCGAATAGCAGGGGGCACAAACTTCGAGCGGCAGGGTTCGTCTAGGAGAAGGCGAACGAGATTGAGCCCATGAGCCAGATAGCCGAGACACCACAGGACGACCGAGCAAAGGTCGAAAGCTGGCGGCTCCACGTGCTGATGGAGGCCGGTTTTTCGCTCCCGCTCGCCGAGAAGCTCGCCCACAGCCAGGCAGATCTCCACCGGGCGGTCGAGATGGTCCGCAGCGGCTGCGACCACGAAACCGCGGCGCGCATCTTGCTCTAACAGGCCGCTGGCTACGATCGTCGCGTGAAGGTTGAAGCGACGGCCTACGGCGATCGCAAGGTTTTTTCCGTCTCGGCGTTCAACCGCGGCATCGCAACGTGGCTGCAGCGGCTGCCGACCGTCTGGGTCGAAGGCGAAGTCACGGAGTTGAAGCGGCACCCCCGCTGGCAGAGCGTTTTCTTCACGCTCAAGGACCCAGGCGACGGCGCCTGCCTCGGCGTTTCGATGCCGCGCGGGCAGTTCGACGGGCTGCGACTCGACCTTGCCGACGGCGACCGGGTCCACGCCTACGGCCGGCCCGAGCTCTACGCC
>DATFXA010000116.1:0-8048 GCA_035258645.1 Gaiellaceae bacterium | reverse complement strand
CGGCGGAGAGCGTCGCCTCCTCGACCGCGCGCTTCTCGACGCCGGTGACGCCGCTCGGCACACAGACCACGACCCGCGGGTGCGCGAACCGATGCTGGTGCACCTTCTCGATGAAGTGGCGGAGCATCTGCTCGGTGACATCGAAGTCGGCGATGACGCCGTCCTTCAGCGGGCGGATCGCCGAGATAGTGCCAGGCGTGCGGCCCAGCATCCGTTTTGCCTCGACGCCGACGGCGTGCACCTCGCCGCTGCGCTGGTCGATCGCGACGACTGACGGCTCGCTGAGAACGATGCCGCGGCCTCTGACGTAAACCAGCGTGTTTGCGGTGCCGAGATCGACCGCCATGTCGCGGCCTCCGAACCCGGTCATGGAGGTAAAGATCCCCATTGCCCCGCGTCGAGTCTAGCTACCTGCTGGGGAAAAGTCGTCGTGCGGCACGCTGGGCAGCCTCGACCTCTTTGCGGACGAAGCAGCCGGCGAAGTGGTCGTTGACGAGGCCGACTGACTGCATCGTCGAGTAGACGGTCGTCGGGCCGACGAAGGCGAACCCCTCTCGTTTCAGTTCCTTCGCGAGCTGCTTCGACTCTTCGGTGACCGAGGCCATGTCGGCGTACGAGTGGGACGCGGGTTTCGGCTTCGGGCGGAAGCTCCAGACGAGGTCCGGGAGCGGCGTCTCGTCGCGCATTGCGACTGTGGCCTGGGCGTTCTGGACGATCGCCTCGAGCTTGCGGCGGTTGCGGATCACCCGTGGGTCGTTCAGGAGGGCTTCGATCTCCTTAGGCCCGAACGCAGCGACGGCGTCCGGCTCGAAGTCGGCGAGCGCTTGTCTGATCCCTTCCCGTTTGCGCAGGATCAGTGCCCACGAGAGGCCGCTCTGCATCGCCTCGAGGCAGAGCTTTTCGTAGAGGGCACGCTCGTCAGTGACGGGGCGGCCCCATTCATCGTCGTGGTATGCGCGGTAGAGCTTGTCGGTCGAGCCCCAGCGGCATCTGTTCTTGCCGTCCTCGCCTTTGACCAGATCGCTCATGGGTGGCACCGGAGCGTTCGCGTGGTCTCCGAGGTGCTGCTGATCCCGGTCGCGACGTGGGGCAGGATGAAGTTGAAAGGCTTTCCGTTCTTGGGGACCGTGAACGCGTTCACGAAGCCGAGGTCGTTGGTGAGAGGCAGCATTGGTTGGAGGTAGCTGGTTCCTCCACAGGCAATGGTCGCCGTATACACGACCCGCTCGCGGACGAGCGGTGCCCTCGGGAGCCGGAAGGCAAGCTCCACGCGGTAGTCGTCGTATGCGGCGCCCGACCGGCGCGGCAGCTCGATCTCGATGAGTTGCTTGTGGGGTGCCGGCTGGACCGACCGCCCAGGCGGGAGGCGAACGGCGCCGACGTGCGTGTGGACGGTCAGGGGGTGCCGCGCCGCGCCTCGCAGTTCTTGCGCCGTAGCCGCGATCTCCGACGCGGCCGCGGGAAGCTCTGCGACCAGTGGACCGAGGCACTCGACCCGGTAAGCCGTGCCGCTTTTCGGCACGCGAAGCCGCAGGTGCACGACCTGACTCTGGATCAGAAACGCCGATCCGGTCGCCTCGCGAACGTCATAAACGACGGAGATCTTGCAATCGTTGCGCACGACCTGCGAGGCGCGGGCTGTAGTCCCCGCGACCCGGTGAGGAACCTGGACCGCCTCGAAGTGCTCCCGCACGACCATCGAGCCTCCACCCGAGCCGCACCCGGCCGCAAGCGCAACCGAGCACACGAGCGCCAGGCCCTTAATGCCTGGCACCGGGCCATGTCCCGCGGACACGAAGCCGTGCCGTCTCTGCGCAACCTGGTGCCAGGCACCGACTTCGCCGCCGGCGGGGGCTACGGTCGTCAAATGCCCCGAGCTCCTCGCGTCCAGGTAGCCGGCGCCATCTACCACCTGACCACGCGTGGGAATCGCAAGCAAGACATCTTCATCGACACAGACGACCGGGCCCGCTTCCTGCAGTTGGTACAGCAGGCGGTTGATCGCTTCGGATGGCTCTGCCACGCGTACTGCTTGATGACGAATCACTACCACCTCCTCATCCAGACACGGGAAGCTGACGTCTCGCAAGGCATGCACCGGTTGAACAGCGTGTACGCCAACTGGTTCAACTGGCGCCACGAATTCACCGGGCATCTGTTCGAGCGCCGCTTTCACGACGAGCTGGTCGAAGGCCAGGCGCACTTTCTCGAGCTAACCAGGTACATCGTGCTGAACCCCGTTCGAGCCGGCCTCAAAAACCACGCCGGCGACTGGTTTTGGAGTAGCTACAACGCCACGATGGGCAAGTTGGAGCAGCCGTCCTTCCTCACGACCACCCTGGTGCTCTCACTGTTCAGCGACGATTCGAGTCGCGCCCGCGAGCTGTATCCAGCGTTCGTCGAAGAGCGGGCGGCCGAGTACCGCCGTTTGCGACAGGTCCCTGTGCCTGGCACCAGGCCACGCCCCGATTAGCCATACCCGTACGTACCCGGGAAGCACTCCGCCAGCAGGTCGACTAGCAGCGCCGACGGCAGGCCAACGACGTTCAGGTAGTCACCCTCGATCCGCTCGACGAGGGCTGCGCCAAGGCCTTGGATGGCATAGCCGCCGGCTCTGTCTTGCCACTCTCCGCTGACCACGTAGAGCCCGAGCTCCCGCGGCGTCAGCGTCCGAAACGAGACGCGGGTGACCGCATGGCGCAGCTCTTCCCACGCAGGCGTCAGCAGGCAGAGACCGGAGACGACCTCGTGCGTCCGCCCCGACAGCTCGTCCAGCATCGCCTCGGCCTCCGCTTCGTCCGCGGGCTTGCCGTAGACCCTTCCGTCCAGCACGACCTCGGTATCGACCCCGAGCACGGGTTGGTCACTCGCGAACGACGCGACCGAACGCGCCTTGCCCTGCGCGCGGCGCTCGACCTCCGCTACCGGGTCCGTTCCGGTCGGCTTCTCCTCGTACTGCGGAACGACCGTCTCGAACGGAATCCCAAGCTGCTCGAGGATCGCGCGCCGCTGTGGCGATCGCGAAGCAAGCAGGAGCGGTGGCGCAGGCGGCGCGCTCACGCCGACAAACGCGCGTGCCAGAGCTCCTCGTCCGGCCACCGCTTGGCCCAGTCGGCCGGGACCGTGTCGTAGTACGCGTGGTCGACCGCGTTCTCCGGGGCAAACAGCTCCCGGAAATCGACCAGCTCGAAGCCGTTCGTCCGGAGCAAGGCGAACAGCTCGCTCGTGCTCGCGTGGAACTCGATGCCCGGATCGTCGTCGAACCACTCCAGGCGATACAGGCCAATCTGCGGGCGAACGAGCTTCTTGCCCACCGGCCCCTCGTCCGGGCAGCAGAGCATCGCCAGCGTGGAGCCGCGGAAGAAGATCAGGTCCCCGCCAGGCCGAAGCAACCTGGCAGCCTCGGCGAGCCACAGCTTCGGATCGCACCAGATCGACGCGCCGTACTCGGAGAAGACGACGTCGAAGGACTCGTCGGGCAGGCTGGTGTGCTCGGCGTTCTCCAGCAAGAAGTCCAGGCCAAGCCCGAACTCATCATTCATCCTGCGGGCCGTGTCCAATTGCGCCGGCGTCACGTCGACGCCCACCACACGGCTGGCGCCGCGGCGCTTGAGCCAGGCGCCGAAGTACCCTGTCCCGCAGCCAAGCTCGACGATCTCCTTCCCGTCGACATCCGGGAGCGCCCGAACCTCGCTCTCCGGCAGGCCCCACTTGCCCCACGTGATCTCCTCCTGTGCCCAGGCTTCGCGAGCACGCGCGTCGGTGTACTCCGCGTTTGCCTGCGTCCAGGCGTCGCGGTTGAACGCGACGTAATCCGGCTCAGTCACCCGAACCAGAGCGCGATCTCGCGCTGCGCGGACTCGGGCGAGTCGGAGCCGTGGACGAGATTGTTCGGCATCGCCAGCGCGAGGTCGCCGCGGATCGTCCCCGGCGCCGCGTCCGTCGGGTTCGTAGCCCCGATCGTCGTTCGCACGACCGAGATCGCCGACTCCCCTTCCAGCACGAGCGCGAGCGTGGGCGCGGAGGTGATGAACTCGACGAGCTCGCCGAAGAACGGCTTCTCTTTGTGCTCGGCGTAGTGCTCCTCCGCCAGCGAACGGTCGACTGTCAGTAGCTTGGCCGATCGCAACGCCAGGCCGCGTTGCTCGAAACGGCCGAGGATTTCGCCGGCGAGCCTGCGCCCGACAGCGTCGGGCTTGATCAGGACGAGAGTCGATTCCGCGGCCAAAGCGGCCGAAGTCTACTCGGCTCGCCGCCGCTCCCTTCGCGGGCGCGACGACTCGAGCCACTGCGTCTTGCCCAGCTGGGGAGGCGCCGTCTCCACCGGCGTCTCGCAGAATGGGCAGACCTGCCAGAGCGCCTCGAGCGGCGCCTTGCAGTTGACGCACGCCTGCTTGAGCTTGGTCGTACAGACCGGGCAGACGAGGAAGGTGGATTCGACCTGCGCGCGACAGACGGGACAGTGAAGGTTTCGGTTCGCGAGCCGGTCCTCCATCGCTCGTATCTCGAGCTCCCGCTCGCGCACCTCCTCGAGATACTCGGGCGGTCGCAAAAGCAGGTAGACGAGGGCACCGACAAACGGCGGCACGAGCCCGATCACCGTCGCCATCGCCACGAGCCAGGGATCTTCGATCCGCCGCCGGGCGTCCTTGTATACCCAGACCGCCACGGCGAGCCAGAAGACGACGACGAACAGGATCGCGAGGTTGCGGACGACCGTCCACGTGCCCGTGCTGAAAAAGTCGAAGGCGCCGCTGGCGGTGAGCTGGTTGTCGATCACGTCCACGCCCCGATCAGAGAAGGAGCTTCCCGACGAGATAACCGGCGCCGAACGCGAGCCCCACGACCATCACGATCACGATCAGAGCGACCGCGAACACGCTCAGCCTCTCGCCGAGCCCGCTCATCGTACGGTTTCCAGACGGCCAAAGAGATCGCGGACGAGGTACAGCGACCCGGTGACGAGCACAGCGCCGTTGGGTCGAGCGCGCTCAGCGGCGCGGTCGAGTGCGGCTGTCGCATCTGGAACCGATTCGACGTCGGGGAAGAACTCCCTCGCGAGCCCCCCCAAGACGTCCGCCGCAAGCGTTCGGTCGGTTTCGGCCTCGGTGGCGATGAAGCTCGAACCGACTCGCGCGAGTGTCGCGAGCATCGAGCGCGCGTCCTTGTCGGCAAGAATCGCCGCGCAGACCACGTAGTCGTCGCGCGGAAGCCGTGTGACGAGCCACTCGATGCCGGCCGGGTTGTGCGCACCGGCATAGACATCTTCGCCCAAGAAGTCGAGCCTGCCCGGAACCGCGGCCTCGACTTCGCCCTCGAGCTTGCGGCCGACAAACGCCTCCGCGGCAGCCCGGCCGACGTCACCGGCGATGACGATTTGCCCAGCGCCACGCTCGCGCGCGAGCGGCTCCCACTCGGCCTCGCCCAGGATGACGGTGGCGCCGGGAGTGACGACCGCCAGCTTCTCCATCGCGATCTGCTCACGCGTGTCGCCGAGGACGTCGGTGTGGTCGAGCGAGACGTTGGTGAGAGCCACCACGCGCGCGTCGAGCACGTTCGTCGCGTCCAGCCGGCCGCCGAGCCCTGCCTCAACGACGGCGGCGTCGACTCCGGCGGCGGCGAACTCGGCGAAAGCCCCAGCGGTCAGGATCTCGAACTGAGTCGCGCCGATCCGCAGGGCCGACGCGCGCACGCGGCCGATCGCGGTTTCGAAGTCCGCGTCCTCGCCGGCCACCTGGATCCGCTCGCTCCAGCCCGAGACGTGGGGCGAGGTGTAGGCGCCGATCGTCAGCCCTTCACGAGCGAGGAAGGCGGCCGCCCGCCGGGTCGCCGTCGACTTCCCGTTCGTGCCCACAACGTGGATCGCCGGGTACGACCGTTGGGGGTCGCCGAGCTCGGCAAGCAGTGCACGCATCCGCCCCAAGCCGAACTCCTCCGGCCAGGGCGAAAGCGATTCGATCCACTCAGCCTGAGAGGGCATCGAGCTCGCGCCTGTACCTGGCGAGCTTCTCGCGCTCGGCCTCGACGACATCGGGCGCTGCGCTCTCGACGAAGCGTTCATTCGCGAGCATCTTCTCGGCGCGCTCGACCTCTTTGCGCAGACGGTCGATCTCGGCTGCGGCGCTGCCGCCGTCCGACTTGACGCGCTCCGGCTTGACGACAGCCCTGAAGATCCGCTCCTCGTCGCCCGTCAGCGGCGTCAACACCCCGCTCCGGCGGAAGCGCTCCGCGGACTCCTGGACGTCGCGGAGTGCGCCGGCCTCCGTCTCGTCACCGGCCCTGGGCCACGGGGCGACGATCAGGCGCGTCTCTCGCCCCGGAAGGTTCGACCAGATCTCCTCCGTCACATGCGGCATCGCCGGATGGAGCAGCTTCAGCAGCCTCTCGAGCGCTGCGCCCGCCGTCGCGAGCGCGTCCGCGTCACCCTCGTAGAGCCGCGGCTTGATCGCCTCGAGGTACCAGTCACAGAAATCGTCGAAGGTGAGGCGGTACAGCTCCTGCACGAGGTGAGAGAAATCGAACGTGGCCAGGTTCTCCTCGATCACTCGCTGGGACTGCGAGAGCCGCGCCAGAATCCAGCGCTCCTCGAGAGAGGAGGGGCGCTCTTCGAGCTCGGCCACGCCGGCCTGAAGTAGAAGTCGGCTCGCGTTCCAGAGTTTGTTCGCGAGCTTGCGCCCCTCGAGAATCGCCCCCTCGGCAAAGGTCACGTCCTGCGAGGAGGCCATCTTCATCAGCCCGTAGCGCGTCGCATCCGCGCCGTGCTGCTCGATGTTCGCGATCGGATTCATCCCGGTTCCAAGGCTCTTCGACATCCGCCCGCCGGCCGGCGCGTGGAGCAGCGAGTGGATGACGACGTCGTGAAAAGGGACCTCTCCGAGCAGCTCGAGCCCGCAGAAGATCATCCGGTTCTCCCAGAGGCGGATGATGTCGCGCGCGGTCGTGTTGAGGTCGCCTGGATAGAAGGTGCGAAGGTCCGGCGTGGCGTCCGGCCAGCCGAGGGTCGCGAACGGCCACAGCGCGGACGAGAACCAGGTGTCGAGCACGTCCGGGCTGCGGGTCAGCTCGCGCGAGCCGCACTCGGGGCACGCCTCGGGCTCCGTCTCCTGGACGATCACGTGGCTGTTCGGGCATTCCCACAAAGGCAGCTGGTGTCCCCACCAGATCTGCCGCGAGATGTTCCAGTCAGGTGCCTCCTCGAGCGAGGAGATCGCGAATCGGTGCTGCGACTCGGGGTGATAGCGCACGCGGCCTTGGCGCAGGGCCTCGAGTGCCGGCTGCTTCAGCTCCCCCATCGCACACCACCACTGCATCGAGATCCGCGGTTCGATTCGCGACTTGCAGCGATCGCAGAGCGCGATGGTGTGCCGGTACGCCTCGCGCTTTTCCAGCTGGTCGCGGTCGCGCAGCCACTCGAGGATCCGCTCCTCGGCCTCCTCCTGGGTCAGCCCTGCAAGCTCGCCGGCCTCCTCGTTCATCAGCCCGTCGGGACCGATCACCGTCAGCTCCGGCAGGCCGTGGTCGCGGCCGATCTCGTAGTCCTTTGGGTCGTGGCCGGGGGTGATCTTGAGCGCACCTGTTCCGAAGTCCATCTCGACCCGCTCGTCGGCGATCACAGGGACACGGCGTTCAACGAAGGGGACGATGACCTCCTTGCCGACGAGGTCGCGGTAGCGCTCGTCGTCCGGGTGGACTGCGACCGCGACGTCGGCGAGGATCGTCGCCGGCCGCGCCGTCGCGATCGTGATGGAGCCGTCACCCTCGGCGAGCGGGTAGCGCACATAGGTGAGCGCGTCGTCGACCTCGACGTGGGTGAGCTCGAGATCGGAGAGCGACGTCAGGTGAAACGGGCACCAGTTGACGATCCGGTTCGCGCGGTAGATCCACCCTTTGTTCCAGAGGTGGACGAAGAAGCGGTTCACAGCCCGGACGTAGGCGTCGTCCATCGTGAAGCGCTCCCGCCGGTAGTCGAGGGAAGCGCCGATGCGCCGGAACTGCACCATGATCTTGCCGCCGTACTCGCGGAGCCAGTCCCAGACGAGCGCGACGAA